>JACZIY010000128.1 GCA_014860845.1 Anaerolineaceae bacterium | reverse complement strand
ATCATCGAAAGGAGAAATATCATCCGGACCTGGCTCATCGATTTCATGTATGGTTAACATGCGCTTACGCACAGAATCAAAAGGAATTTCCTGGGTGCGCGGATACTTTTTATTCAGCACATTTTGAATTTCACCAGCTTTGGCTGCGGCAACGATCAGGGCGCCTTCAGTCGGGTCACCAATAATACGGTATGATTTCTCCTGCCCTTCCGATTCCATCTCTTCCAGATAGGAATCGTTGTTCATTGCACCCACCCAGAGTGTGGACATAATACCCTGATATTTGTAAATATCAACCGATTTTCCCTCAATTATGAATTCTCCCTCAGGGCGATATCCACGACCAGTTACATCCACAAATTGGCCATCCGACCAGATGCGTGTAACGGTCATTTCATTCTGGGTCAGCGTTCCAGTTTTGTCAGAACAGATAATTGTGGCTGAACCTAGCGTTTCCACCGAGGATAAACGTCGTATCAAAGCATGCCGGTTGATCATTTCACGCATACCTAAGGCCAGGCTGATCGTTACAATGGCGGGTAATCCTTCCGGTACTGCAGCGATTGCCAGACTGACAGCCACCATGAACATTTCCAAAAGATCACCACCACGCAGCAAGCCAATGCCTAATACCAGACCACACACGATCAAGGCAGCCCAACCAAGCGTCTTTCCTAATTGGTCCAATCGTCGCTGCAAGGGCGTCTGTTCATCTTCCACCGATTTCAACATGGTCGCAATCATACCCAATTGGGTGTCCATACCGGTATCGACCACAACCCCACGTCCACGACCATAAGAGACTGTTGTACCCATGAATGCGGTGTTTTTACGATCACCCAGCGATGCCGTTCTATCCAGCACCAGCGAAGCATTCTTTTGTACCGGCACAGATTCCCCGGTTAATGCTGCCTCTTCTACGCGCAAATTAATCGCTTCCAATAAACGCACATCGGCAGGGATAAAATAACCTGCCTCCAGAAAAACAATATCACCGGGCACCAGTTGATGAGAAGGAATCGTTACCCGATGTCCATTCCTCAGCACCTGTGCATCGGGAGCAGCCAGCTTTTTGAGTGTTGCCAGAGCTTGCTCATCCCGGTTCTCTTGCACCACTCCCATGATCGTATTTAAAATGACAATTGCTATGATTGCGCTGGCATCCACCCATTCCCCTAAAAAAGCAGAAATAATGGAAGCAACAATTAAAAGAATAACGACAAAATTATTCAGTTGGCGGAAAACCATCTGGAGAAAAGTTGTACGTTTTCCTTCCTCCAATTGATTAGGACCATACGCTTGCAACCGTTTCTCAGCTTCTTTATTGGAAAGACCTTCTTCCAACTTTGTATCCAATTTTTGAAGGGTCTCATCACTACTGAGCGTATACCAGGAAATCATTACATCTTTTAAAGTTTTAGAATTTCCGTTAACAATCTTTTCTGCCATGTATTCTCCTTTAATTGGATAGATAATGGATAATTTTTTGATATAAAAAAGGGCAGGTTTTTTCCTGCCCTAGAATTTTACTACAAACTTTCACCTGGAATTGGACCTATGTAAGTACCGTTCGGGATAATCGTGCTCTTTGGAATGACCACAATCCCGTCCCGAACAGAGAACAAATCTTCATCCATTTCAGTGCCCGTTGGGAAAGGTCGGATCACAACCCCACGCCCGATGCGAACATTTTTATCCAGAATCGCTCCTTCAATATACGATCCATTCCCAACCCCCAGCGGAATTTCATGTTCATTCACTCCGGCTGGATAATCTTCCTGGTTGCAGGCTGATACGCGATCGTAATAATCCGAACCCATCATAATCGTATCAATAATTCTTACCCCTGAACGAATTTGTGAACGTAATCCAATAATAGAATGTCGAATTTCTGCATGATTGATGCAGCAGCCATCAGTCAGTAGTACCCGTTCCAGCATGCTGTTTTCAATGGTTGAACCGGGTAAATAACGCCCATGCGAATAGATGGGGCTACGTTGATCGAAGAAATTAAAAGGTGAATCCGGGTCTGTTAATAATAAATTGGTGTCATAAAAAGAACGAATTGTTCCAATATCTTCCCAATATCCTTCAAAATCGTAACCAATCACTTTCTTTCGATCAATTGCGTATGGAACCACATGCTTTCCAAAATCTTGCATGGTGGTATGTTCAAGCATCTCAAAGAGCACATCTGTATTGAATAAATAAATTCCCATCGAGCCTAAGTAAGGTCTTTGCTCATCATCTCGACTGACCATATCCGCCAGCACTTCCGGATCCGTTGGTTTTTCGGCAAAGCGGGTGATTTCATTATCCGATCCCCGTTTCAATATGCCAAAGCGGTCCGCTTCATTTTTTCGAATAGGCTGCACCGCGATGGTGATATCGGCATTGTTGTCCCAATGAAACTGTGCCATCGCCTGATAGTCCATGCGGTAAAGGTGGTCGCCTGCGAGGATTAAGACATACGGTGTACGCGCGGATTTGATTTCAAATAATTGCTTGCGAACGGCATCTGCCGTTCCCTGATACCAATCGGCTGTATTGACGGTTTGCTCGGCTGCCCAGATCTGAACCCAGCCGGTGTGAAAGGTATCAAATTGATAGGTGCGGGTGATATGACGATGGAGTGAGACGGAGTTAAATTGGGTCAGCACAGCCATTTTGTAAATGCCAGAATTAATGCAATTGCTGATGGGAATATCAATCAAACGATATTTCCCTGCGATGGGAACAGCAGGCTTGGAACGCATGGTTGTTAATGGCTGTAATCGAGTACCTCGACCACCCCCTAAAATCACTGATAAAACCTGATCCATCTTAGGCATGTCACCCTCCCGTAATTGATAATATGAATTAAATAATTATAGATGAGCGTTTTAAAGTAGTCCAGTCCATTTTGCTTTGAAGTTCTCTTCATAACAATTTTACATATGAATTTTTTTACGGAATGATATAATAAATCTATCCCTTTCACTTAGCTCAATAATTATTCATTAATTTACTTAATGCAAAACCATAAGCCAAACAAGGTTCTCACCCCTCTCGGCATCGGATTGGCACTGTCTGTACTCGGAGATGCCACCCTTTATGCCGTGCTGCCGTCACCAGAAATTGCAAGACAAGCCGGCTTGACTCTGGCAATGGTGGGCTTCCTTCTGGGAATCAACCGCCTGGTACGCTTGCTTTTTAACGGCATGGCTGGCTGGATTTATGATCGAATGCCACGCCGCCCCTTAATGCTGATCTCTCTGGGAATTGGCACGCTATCGACTGCCGTTTATGCATTTGGAACGGGACCATACATTCTTTCAGCCGGAAGAGTACTCTGGGGATTAGCATGGTCGGGGATTTGGATTGGCGCTAACAGTATGACGCTGGATATATCCAATGATCTGAACCGCGGTCACGTCAACGGACGCTTGCAAATGTGGTTCTTCTTAGGCGTGGCTGTTTCCTCCTTGTGTGGAGGGATATTCACCGATTTGTTTTCGTATCGTGGTGGATTATGGGTCAGTACATTTTTATCTGGTATTGGTCTGTTGATATGGTTGCGATTTTTACCTGAAACACGTCCAAGAAAGCATAAAAATACTCCATTATTAAAGGAAGATAATGCAACCAAAGCGGGGTTTCCCTGGAAATTAACCCTATCCTGCAGCCTGCCTTTCTTTATTAATCGGGTCATATTTACCGGTGTTTTGGGATCTACAACCATCCTATGGCTATCACAATTTGTTGAAAACGGTAGACTGATATTCAACCACATCGCCATTCCGTTGGCAACCATGAGTGGCACCTTCATGGCGCTAAGCATCATGGTCAGTATTATCAGTGTTCCTCAGGTTGGGATATTATCCGATCGAATCAACCGGCGCTGGTTGGTACTAGCAATCCTGTTTCTCATCTTCGGAGCGGGTGGATTGACATTGCTGGCTGCACCGAACATCTGGGTCTCCATTCTTGGAGTTATTCTGGCTGCCATTGCGGGTGGCAGCATTCCAGCATTGATTCCAGCGATTATCGGTGATCGAGTGCCGCACAGCCAGCATAGCCGTTCACTAGGCACAATCTTTTCCTTTGGCGATTTGGGTTCTGCCATCGGTCCCCCGATCGCGCTCAGCCTGGTGGGGATTATCAGCTTGCCTACACTCTTTTTAGGTTGTGCCGTGTTACTATTGCTGACCGGTATTTTCACTACAGTGCTTGCTATTCAGGAGAAAGAACACTTCCTGGAAATAAAAAAACCTGATTGACCAAACAACCAGGCTATTGCAATAATTGATTTAAGTTAAAACGGGAATTACCCCAACTGTTCGGAAAAAGCAGGAGTTATTGGCGTGCGTGTGCACACCGAAAATTCCCTGACCACTCGTTATTGAAACGATACAAAAATTGCTACATCTCCAGCGGCTGTTGGTTAAGCTGCTGACTTACTTTGACCGGAACAGATCCCATCAGTGCTTTCTCAGTAAAACACATTTCCCGTGAAATACGCACTAAATCTGCGATCTTCTGAGCATCTTCATCCGAGTCGATCAAAATTTCAATTTCAAAGCCATCACAGAAACCTTCTGCGTCACCTCTTAATACAGAACCCTGTTCATGGAAGTGAGCTGTGACATTGACGCGTTCATTGCGGATAGAGATTTTTCGCTTGGTCGCAACCTGCGACACATGCGAGATGAGTCAAAGCGCCATTCCAGCGACAAAATACGATAATGGGGTTGGTGCTGTTCCTTCTCCTCCAGGCATATAAGAACCTTCATCGCTGATAAAGGCATACATGCGGCCGGTTTCTGGCTGACCAGCCAAAACCTGTTTGCGCCACTTTTCAATAGAGGAAGCTTCCGCACGTACTTCAATATCGCGGAAGCCTGTTGGTGGTTTGTTGGTTGTCATAATTTAGATGATCCTTTCAGAGTGGTGAAATAAATGCCAGATAAAAAGTTTATCATATTCACAATAATAAATCTTTTATCCTTATATATTATCTTTTGTTGAAAATAGATTTGTTTTACATTTATTTTTTGTTACCATTATGTTTATATTTTGTTAGACATTGGTTTTTTATTAGTTAGTTGTGCTAAACTGTTCATAATTCTTCATTGGCTTTGTGGACAATAATTGTGTTAAATGAAATTAATACCTGATGGTTGTAGTCGATAATTAACGAGTACTAATTGAAAAACAAACAAAAAGACCGGATTCCTAAATACATATTCTTTTTTGCGACATTAATCATTTATGTGGTGATTTTTTTACTCTTCCACTCAGCCTTTGGAAGTGGGATCTCTGCGCTCTCCATATTCCCAGTGGCACTGGTCAGCTTTTATTATGGGATAAAATGGGGCATCTTTGCATGTATCTTGGTTCTGGTTCTAAATTTTCACTTAATGTTTTTTATTAGTGGTATGTTAGTAGATGAGGTCATTTTGAAGGCCGGTATCCCAGGTTATTTATCGGTAATTTTTGCTGGAATTGGGGTTGGATTTATTCATAGGTTTAATCAAAAAAATAAAAAGGACCTGACAGAACGCGAAAAATATGAAATTGCACTACAAAAAAGTGAAAACCGCTTTCGATCTCAATTTGAAAACATGTTCGATGGTATGGCGATAATTAAAATACTTTTTGAAGGTGGAAAACCCGTAGATTGGATCATAACCGATATAAATCCCGCTTACGAGAATATATTTAATTTATCACGTGATGAAGTGATTGGGAAACGAGCAACAGAAATTTATGGTTCTTATGCAGATATTGAACCAATTTTACGTGATTATGATCATGTTCTAAAAACTGGAGCTCCAATAAGCAAACAACGCCATCATCTATTAATGAATCGAAATATCATCCTATCCGCTTTCGCTATAGGGAAAAACCAATTAGCAGTAATTTTCAATGACATTACCGAACTGGAAAAGGCATTACAGGCGGAAAAGAAACAACGCGTGTTCGTTGACACCATGGGAAAAATCACTTATGCGTTGAATGAAACCATGAAATTAGACGAGGTACTAGATATTATCCTTAAGAATTTGAGTAAATTTGTGTCATTTGATGCTGCCGATATCACGCTCATTCAAGTTGATCGGCTCAAGATGGCAAGGTATATTGGTTATTCTAAATTTAATTTAGATGAATTTGCAAAAAATTTCAACATTCGCCTTGATGATATGTCCACAAGCAAATGGATGGTCGCAAATCAAGCTCCTTTGATTATCGACGATACCTCTAATTCTCAAATCTGGACGGTGTTTCCAGAAGTGGAGTGGATTAAATCCTACATGGGATTGCCTATCATCGCTCGCGGAAAACTGGTTGGATTTTTGAATTTTCTAAGCTCACAAATAGACTTTTATAAAAATTTTCCATTTGAGCAACTACTTCTCTTTACTGAACAGGCAGCCATTGCAATTGAGAATTCCCGTACCTTTGAAGAGACGCAGAAACGCTCTCAACGCCTTGCGATCATCAACGAGGTAGCTTTTAAAATGACCGAACCCGCAGAACTGGATGTGATTCAACAATTATCCGTCGATAGTATGGTCGAAGCTTTAGGTATTGACCAGGTGGGACTGGCTTTGATGAATCCAGACCGAAAAAGCATGACCATTGTTGCAGATCACCCAGGTGTTGGAAATTCATCCACGACAGGTATGCTTATCCCATTAGATGACAATCCATCCATGAATTATATTTTGGGAAATAAGAGCTCGTTCTATTCGGAAAATGTTCAGGATGATCCGATGCTTCACGCAGTCAAACATTTAATGATCAGGCAAAATATTCAGTCCATTTTGATTAGCCCGTTGATTGTAGATGGCGAAGTGGTTGGCACCATTGGATGTGACATAACAACCCAAAATCGCAAACTTTCTCCTGAAGAAATCAGCCTGGCAGAGGTATTAGCGAATCTGGTTGCTGGAAGGATTGAACAGGCACGTCTATTAGATATAGAAAAGAAGAGAGCGGAAGAATTAGCCATGCTGCACGAGACTTCCCTGGCAATTACGCAACCCTACGATTTATCAACCCTACATCGTCAAATTATTGAAAAAGCCGTATGGTTACTTGATTCCTCTGCTGGAATGTTGTACTTAAGAACAGATGATGATGATGTTTTTGAATGTAAGGTGAGTTATAACAATCAGTATGACCCGGTAGGTTCTCAATTGCACCTCGGGCAAGGCGCAGCTGGTATTGTTGCAAAAACAAATCAGCCCCTCATTATTTCCAACTATGGAACCTGGGAGAAAAAACCTGCTACATTCGCCAAAGTCACTGATGATTTCCCGCTATTATCTGTGCCTGTGTGCTGGCAATCCGAAGTAAAAGGTGTTATTCAAATTGCGCGTGAACCAGGAAAGCCATCCTTTGAACAAAGTGACGTGGAATTGCTTTCTTTGTTCTCCAGCCAGGTAGCTATAACTTTAGAAAATTCTCGCCTTTATCAAGAGGTGCAGTCACTGGCAGTCTTTGATCCTTTGACACAAATTTATAACCGCCGTGGATTTGCGGATATTGCTAACCGTGAAATTGAGCGCGCACAAAGATTTGGACATTCCCTGGCTTTATTATTCCTGGATATAGACCACTTTAAAGAAGTAAATGATACCCACGGGCATGCCGCGGGTGATCAAATATTGAGTGAAATTGCTGAGCGATGCAAGAATATAATCAGGAATGTTGATGTGATCAGCCGTCATGGTGGAGAAGAGTTCATAGTCTTATTACTGGAAAGTGACATTAATATTGCGCAAATAATAGCAAAGCGGCTTCAGTCAGTGATAAAAGAATACCCATTCCAGACTGATGCTGGACCGATTTCAATCACTGTATCGATTGGTATCTCAGATTTCAACGAGCAAGTGAATGGCCTGGGCACCTTGATCCACAATGCAGATATGGCGTTATACAAGGCCAAATCAAGCGGACGCAACCGCGTGATCGTGTTCCAACCTGAAAAGGATGCTTCTTCCTGAAAAACCTGACAAAACAAACATTAGGGTACGCTTGCTATCCCCGGTGGGGATAGCATCCTGTAAGAACGGGGTTCGAAAATAACCCACTATACGTAGCGCCACGCACCTGGGTTCCCCGGGCTCATTATAAAAAAAGACCCGTCTTCTTGACAGGTCTCTCTACTCTGGCGGGAGCGATTGCCCAGCATCCCCCAGCGGGGATAGCATCCTGTAAGGACGGGGTTAGAACCCCATGTGGGTACCTCGATTTTGTTACAAAAAAGACCCGTCATCTTGACAGGTCTCTTTACTCTGGCGGGAGCGACGGGGTTCGAACCCGCGGTCTCGGCCTTGACAGGGCCGCATGTTAGCCACTACACCACGCCCCCGAGTAAAAAAGATTCTACCATAAACCCACCAAAATGGAAGGGAGGATTTTTCCAAAATCTATACACCTTATTACTGATTAACCTTTTTTTGCCTTCATTTCCATTCTTCAACTGTCTTTCGGGCTTGAAAAATTTCTACTCTTATGACCAGGAAAACACTGTTCCCTTGTGCGAAGGGAAATTTGGCTGTAATGGATATACTGGAATTAGAAGTTTTATCAAAGGAAAAGAATGTCAAATTTTCAGATTACAAATCTCCAGCCCGGGGACATCCCGGCTTTGATGCAGGTGCAACAAGAATATGCTCGCCATTTTCCCGGTGTACAGGTCATGCCTGGTGGAATATACCTGTCGCCTGCATTTCACCAGGGTGAAGATATTTTTTGTGCTTATCATCCGAATGGGCAAATGTTGGGGTATGCGGTTGTTTATGCACAGTTATCACAAAATCCTGACGTTCCCACACACACAGTATGGACTGAGGTCAAAATACTGCCGGCAATGGGTCACATGATCGGTTTAAGGGAAACCTTATTGGACCAGATTCTGCGTCGAATCCGCGAATTAACCATTGACCAGAAGGATGCACAAATTGAAATAAATTATCAATACTTTCCCTATGAAGTGGAGAGTATTGCCTTTGTTACCAGTAAAGGTTTTCCATATAACGATAGTATCTATGTTATGCAGAGAGATCTTAGTAAAAATCTGCCCTCCATCCAGGCACCTCCAGGGTTTATGTTAAAACCCTGGAGATTAGAATCCCAGCTGGAACGGGAACAATATGTGCAGGCACGTAATTTGTGTTTCCCAAATGCGCCTATCTCACTGGAAGAATGGGTTTATTTCATGAGTTCTCCATCCTGGTCAACCGCAACCAATTTTGCCGTTTTTGACAATGATCAATTGGCGGGTTGCCTGACAGCTTTTTGGGATGAAGAACAAAACCGCAATATGCGCGAAAAAATCGGGTATACGGAATACATCTTCGTTTGCCCACAATGGCGTCGAAAAGGACTGGCCAGTGCCATGATTTCAAAAGCATTGGAATTCTTACAACAAAATGACTTACGTTACGCCCAGTTACAGGTTCGCACCGATAATCGTGACGCCCTTAATTTGTACGAAAAATTAGGTTTTGTCATCGTTCAGGAAAGTGGAATTTATACCCGAGTAATTGAAAGCAATGTCAAATAATGGTTGCGGAAGATCCTAATTATTCGTGATGATTGTGCACACTGATGGGAAAATTTATCGATGTCGATAACCATGATTCAGAATGATGATCACACCTGTTAAAATTAACATTGCGATCAAATAAAAAATTTTTGTTGGCACTTCATCAAAAAATAAAAATCCAAAGAAAGCTGAGAAAATGATTTGACCAAGATTTGCCACACTGACCACTTGGCCTCGAAAATTCTTCATCGAGTAATTCAGCAAAGTATGTCCTCCAAATGTTGGGATGATTGCCAATCCCAAAAATAGCAAGGTGTTTTGGAGCGTGTAATTTTTTATAGGATTAACAAATGGTAGGGCGCATAGCAAACAAAAGATTCCTGCTGTTAAATATAGAGGCCACATATATAACCAGATCGGTAATTTCCCGTTGTTTTTCCGACCTAAAGCCATGTAAGCAGCCAATAATAACATCGAAATAAAGCAAAGTATGTGGCCACGCAAATCAAGTGAATTTAGCTGCAAGCGATCAATTCCAAGAATGACCAGACCCGCAAGAGCTAGAAAAGTGCCTAAAATTTCCACTCGATTTACTTTTTCTTGGAAGAAAATCCAAAGAAAGAAAGGCATCACCGCTGGTGTAGTATTGACAATTAAACTGGCATTGGCTACCGGTGTAAGCGCAACCCCCATATTCCAGGTAATAAAGTGCAATCCGAGTAAAAGACCTGGAAACAGAGATAACTTAACTTGTTTGAATCCATAGGGCTGTAGATAATATCGTTTTTCTCTTAAAAAGAGTGGCAGCATGAAAATGGTAGCAATTAGCAAACGAAATGCCGCGAGTAGATATGGATTCTCGTCACTGGCTTTGATCATAATCACAGCCGTGGAGCCACACAGAACCCCAATGGCAAGTAATGTAATGTGAATCCAGCGTCGATGCATGCAGGGATTATATCGTTGATGGTGTTAAATGAGAACTTCACACAGAATTCTGTGTGAAGTTCATTTGGAGATTCATTTAGGAGAAGTATTATTTATTATCTGCGACCACCCCGTCGACCCATTGTGGATGAACTCTGGGGACGACCATTGGTATTCGACTGTGAATCTATTTCATCAAATACATTCTGAGTCATGTATTGTGGTTGGTAGGTCTCAGCAGTTTGACGGTTGAAAGTGTTGACGAAAGCTTTCAAATGGTTGTACGAACCTCGTAAGAGACTTTCAAAAACACGGGTAACATCTGGATTTGATGTTTCTTTCAAACCATCCTGAAGATCAAGGATATCTATTTCTTCGATTGCCCCACCTACGGATAATGCATCAGAAATGGATTGGCTACCTTTGATAATCAAATCATCATATAAGGATTGCAAATCCTGATTCGTGAATTTCCCAACTTCATCGAGTAATGGATCCTCCAACCCGTAG
>JACZIY010000127.1 GCA_014860845.1 Anaerolineaceae bacterium | reverse complement strand
AGCATCACACCTTTGATAGGCAGGTGCTGCATAACTGTTATGGTAGCATCCGAAGTACCGGGTGGCAAATCGACCAATAGGGTGTCCAACTTTCCCCAGAGCACATCATCCCAGAATTTCTGTATCATACCAGCAATAAGGGGTCCACGCCAGGCGACGGTTGTATCCTCTTCTTTGAGCATTAGATTGCTGGAGACGATGCGAATACCAAGAGGTGTGATGGCGGGAAGAATACCCATATCACCGCCGCGCAAACCACCAGGTGGCAAACCGAACAGCTTGGGAATACTGGCTCCTGTGATGTCTGCATCCAGAATACCTACCTTTTGTCCTTGCCTTGCCAACTCGACAGCCAGCATGGACGTCACCGAGGATTTGCCAACCCCGCCTTTGCCACTCATGACGGAAATAACGCGTTCGATCCTATTCATGGAATTCAGTTTGGGTAATGGACGTTTGCCATTGTTGAGAACTTCTTTGCGTTCTTCATTGGTCATACTACCAAATTCTATTTGCACTTGATGCACACCGGGAACCTTCATCAGGGCTTCGCGGGCATCCCTGGCCATGTGATCCTTCAAAGGACAACCGGGGATGGTCAGATACAGAGTGAAAGAGATCAAGCCATCGTTAATCACCAGATTGCGAATCATATTCAACGAAACCAGGTCACGACCCAGTTCGGGATCCTGCACGGTGGAGAGAGTCTGCAATACCTGTTCAGTTGTCAGCATAGTTCCTCAGATTTATTATTCGACCTATCAGGCTTTTGAAATAGTCACCCTGTGTACAAAGCGGTCTTTTGCACCAAAACGGTATTTATAATCCTCATCACCGCGCATAAAATCAAAATTGGACCGTTCATTTTCATTTGCCCAGCGCAAGAGATATCCGAGCAATACCCACCCGGGCGAGAAAGAATAGAAATCGCGGTCCAGGCCAGAATTGTAAATCCATAAATGGTTCTCATAATCAAAATTGAGATAAGCTGCCGCTTTTTGACCATCAATCTCGAGGAATGAAAGCTGCAGATAACCCTGTGTAAAAGCGGATTTGATCGTTCCTGCCATAGCGGTAACCATCTCCTCTGTCAGAAAAGCTTCCTTCTCAGGATCCTGAGCCATAAGCGCCAGGAAATGGTCTATCTCATCATCCAGAGTGTTTTCATCTTCAACGAAATACCAGCGAGATGGAACTTCAGCTTCTTCCAATCGTCGAATCTTACGGCGCAGTTCATGACGTTGTTTCTTGTCCAGGCTGGCTAGGTATTCCTCCCAATCTCCCGGAAGATTGATGACCGGGGCGTGGTTGGTGACAGTACTGTTAAACTTCCATCCCAATGCACTGGCGGCTTGCTCGAGATGGCTGAGACTGGGGGAGGAATCCAACAGGTTGTAGAAATCCAGTGTGTCCCAGGGCGGGATATCTGGATTGGAGCTTAAAAAGAATAGTAAACCTGATGTAAAGGCAGCCAGATCATCCGCGTGGACGATAAAATCGAGGTAATCGGAAATTTCGATGGATCCCAGAAACAACAATGCGGATTTTCCATCATGCTGGCTTTGAAAGAGCGGAGCAATTCCCAACAGATGCCCGTCATCAAAAGCACTTATTATCACCAGACGAGCATTGGTTGGCCATTCACCGCCACCGCGGGTTTGCCACCAGTTGCGTAAATAATCAAAACGTAAAAATGGAACGTGTGTGATGCTTTCTGCAAGTAACCCGTTCCATTCCTTTTCCAGATCGTCTGGAAATGATGTATGTAGTTTAAAATTCATATCTCAATTATAACGGCTGGTAAAAAGGCTGACCAGTGAATCATTTATACAAGGGGAGAACTTAAATCAATCAGGGGAAACTGGCAAATTTTTTGAGTATGCTTGTTAAATCAAAATCTGCGAAATTCCGCTTGATTTCACAGATTTTGAGAGGAGAGTTCTCATATATCCAATTTGTTTCACCCAAACAAATAGAGGTATCCTTATAATAAAGTGAAAAGATT
>JACZIY010000126.1 GCA_014860845.1 Anaerolineaceae bacterium | reverse complement strand
TATTCAAGGTATTCACTGACAATCGAATCTTCAGGTAAGTGGACCATCTAGTAGTAAAATGCGAGATCGTAATTCACTTTTTGTAAATGCAAGCGCAATTTTTCTTCAAAAAGGGGAAGATCCAGCATATCCACCAATCGTAACCCTTTACGGCTGACCTTATCAGTATAAGCTGGTCCAATCCCGCGTCCCGTCGTACCAATCTGTCCTTTGCCGAGGGAAGCTTCCCTTGCACGATCCAGAGTGATATGGCCGGGTGTTATCAGATGGGCAGCAAAACTGATATTCAAGCGATCGGGAGAGACCTCAATACCAGACTCCCGCAGCATTTCCATTTCAGAAATTAATGATTTGGGATTGATCACCAATCCATTTCCCAGGATGCCCAGCGTATGTGGATGAATAATGCCAGAGGGAATTAAATGCAATTTAAAGGTGAGGTCACTCACAGTGACCGTATGACCAGCATTATCACCCCCATTATAGCGAGCAACAATGTCCGATTGGGCTGAAAGCAGATCAACGATGCGTCCTTTGCCTTCATCTCCCCATTGTGTTCCAACTAAAATTTTGAGCGGCATGGTTGGCTCCTTGTATGATTCCTGGATTTGTAAGTCAATTATACCGTAGTGCGATTATTGGCTGATTTTGAAAAAGGGAATGATTAAATTTACCTGAAATAATCATTAATTACCAAATTCACTTGTTCATATTAAAAAGCCGTAGCATAATTATCACCATGAAAAAATCACACATTGATGCTAACAAAGATGGATTAATTGCTATTCTGAAAGAAAAATCGGATTTAGTTATCTTACAAAACCAGGGGTGGTACCGGATTCCAGTTGAAACTTCGCCTAAACGTTGGCCACCAAAATGGATTGGCTTTTATCAACCAAAAAACTTTGGTGAGGATGCTTACCGAATTCGTTATTATGGCCAAATTGAAGATATTCATATTGCCAAAAGGTATGAAATATTTCCCAATGAAATTCCTTCCATTCGATCTGATCGTGAATATTTTATTCTTACCCTAA
Organism: Anaerolineaceae bacterium; assembly: GCA_014860845.1. Next base: position 1,646 of record JACZIY010000126.1, on the reverse strand, counting down.
AAAAACTCGAGGAGCTTGAGAACCCAATTCACAGTTATCGCCCCAGGAGACAAGCTTTTATTCCAGCCACCTGGAAAAAATTAAAAAAGGCTGACCAGATTAACGACCTGTTTGATGACAGCCCATTAGAAGATCAAATGTGGTCAGAAATGAAACGGCTTTCGCTTGAAGCAGAACGACAATGGGGGGTCAGCCTGGGTCATACAGCATATTATCTAGACTTTGCTATATTCTGCAACAAAGGAAAAATTAACGTGGAAACAGATGGTGATACCTGGCATATAAATCGTGAAAAAGCACCATAGGATAACGCACGTGATAATGCATTACAAATACATAGGTGGACAGTTCTACGATATGGTACTCAGCAGATACGTGAGAATTTTCAATCAGAATGTCTGCGAGGTAATGAAACCAGTATTAACAAATTGGGCGGATTGTCATCAGATGGTGCCATTCCCCACATTTTCTACACCAAAGGGACTAGCTCGATCCAGCAGTTCAGCTTGTTTGATGAGGATGAAAACTATCAATGATGGACACCAATTGTAAAGGTAGTTTCGGAAACCGCCCCTACGTTTTTATAAACTAAACAAATACCCTTGACATTAACGTAACGTCATAGTTTATACTATTGCCATGCTGACAATAAAACAAATTTCTCAACTGGCGCATGTCACTCCCCGCACATTACGCTATTAAGATCAGATAGGATTACTTCCCCCAGAGGAACTCGGGGAAAATGGTTACCGGTATTACTCGGATGCGTCTTTATTGAAGCTGCAGCAAATTCTGTTTTATCGTGAATTAGATATACCGCTCGAGCAGATTAAAGAAATCATGGGTCGTGAAAAATATGATCTTCATGAAGCGCTGGAAGATCATAAGAATCAGTTAAGAAAACGAATCGAGCGTTTACAAAAGCTAATTACAACCGTTGATACGACATTGAAATATATAAAAGGAGAAGAAAAGATGAATAAGAAAGTATTATTTGAGGCCTTTAATGAACAAGAACAGGAAAAAATGGAAAAAGAGGCCATGCAAATGTATGACCCTGAAACCGTGAAGGAATCTAACAGAAAATGGAAGAACTACTCCAAAGCTGAAAAACAAAAAATTGGAGAGGAAGGCAATGCCGTCTATCAGGGATTTGTGAACTCCATGATCAAAGGACCAGCATCCCAGGAAGCGCAGGCATGTGTGCAACGCTGGCGTGATCATATGAATTATTTCTGGACTCCCAATCCGGATCAATTAGTCGGACTGGCTGATCTTTACAATGATGACCCACGTTTTAAGAAGAATTTTGACAAGGTTCATCCGGATCTGGCGCAGTTTGTGCGTGAAGCCGTTACGATTTACGTGAATAAGCCAACTTAATTATCCTTACCTGTGAATCAAAAAGGGTGTGATCTGATCACGCCCTCTTTGATTGAGGAAGAACTTCACAGGTGTCGATTATGTTATAATCGCATTCAATGCACAAGCATTTATTAATCATTTTTTCGGTTCTATTCGCCATTCTGGGAATCAGTGTTTTTTATGTAGCCGGCTCAGTCTCGGCCAATCCTGATTTACAGGTTTTTTATTACACGCCAACTGCTCAACCCGATGGTCGCATTATTTACACTGTTAAAGAAGGT
>JACZIY010000125.1 GCA_014860845.1 Anaerolineaceae bacterium | reverse complement strand
GGATAGATTAGTACGGTTATAATTAGGGTTTGATCACAGAATTCAAATGGCAGGGTTAGCTAATGGCATACACAACAATTTACCTTATCCGACACGGAGAAACCGATTGGAACCTCGAACAAAAATATCAGGGACAGCAGGATATCCCCCTGAATTCAACAGGCATTAAACAGGCTCGACTCATCGCAGAAAGTTTAAATGGTCATCATTTTTCAGCTTTGTACAGCAGCGATCTTATGCGAGCATTTCAGACTGCCCAGGAGATTGGGAAAAAAATAAAATTATCAATTATCACCCACCCTGCCTTACGGGAAATTAACCAGGGAGAGTGGGAAGGCCGGTTTATCAAAGATGTACTGGCAACCAGTGAAGCTGAAGTACGAGCGGTATACCAGAATCCTTACACAACCCGTAAACCTGGTGGAGAAAGCATAGCAGAAGTGGCTGATCGCATGTATGCATATCTGGATCATCTGGCTGAAAAACATGATCAACAAACAATCATTGTCGTTTCTCATGGATTGGCAATAGCCACCGTGTTGTGCAAGGCCAGGGATTTGCCATTAGAAATGGCTATTCGCAACATCCCTGAAAATACAGGTATTGAAGTAATAGAATGGTTGAAAAAATAAACCAGAAAAAAATTTTCATGTACAAAAAACCACCTTAAAAAAAGGTGGTTTTTTATGGCGGAGAGAAAGGGATTCGAACCCTTGATACCTTTCGGTATACGCGCTTTCCAGGCGCGCGCGTTAGGCCAGACTACGCTACCTCTCCATTCTGTCCTTTTGGACGCGTCGAAAATTTTACCATTAACGAGCTTGATAGGGAAGGAAAAGAAAGTTAATCAAATTAAGGTAAATTCTCAAATCTCGAATCATAAGCTGTCAAATTTTTCCTATTGCAATATCCCTTCAAGTAAATTATAATATCGCCACCCGGGCGGTTAGCTCAGTTGGTTAGAGCGTCGCGTTGACATCGCGGAGGCCGTAGGTTCGAGCCCTATACCGCCCACAACAACTGAATACACAAAAGCAATGATCAGGACGAGTAGATGTTTTGAATCTCCAGAGAGAAAAAGCCATTGGCTGAAAGCTTTTTCAGAAAAATGAACGCCGAAAACCACCTGTGAGCTGAAACCTGAAACTTAAGGAGTAAGGCAACCGGTGCAACCGTTATAAGCATAGACAAGATGCTCATTATATGAGTAATCTGGGTGGAACCGCGAGAAGTTCTCTTGCCCCAGTGGCAAGAGTTTTTTGTTTAAATACTGAACCAATAGAAAGAGGTGAAAAATGGCCAAAAAAGTTGATGTAAATTATGAAGCTTCACATTTATTCAAAGTGAGACACTCAACTGCACATGTCATGGCACAGGCTGTTCTGGAAAAATTTCCGGACGCCAAATATGCCATTGGACCTGCAATTGATGATGGCTTTTATTATGATTTTGATCTTCCACGACCCTTAACTCCTGAAGATTTGGATGAAATTGAAAAACGGATTAAACACATCGTTAAAGGAAATCATAAATTTGAAATGCAGGTCTTGAGTGCTGATGAAGCTCTGAAAATTTTTGAAGACCAGCCTTACAAAGTCGAGTTGATTAAAGGCCTCGAAGAAGGTGGAACCGATGAACATGGCAATCCTCTCGAAGAGAAACCGGTCATTTCAATCTATCAACATGATAAATTCGTAGACCTTTGCCGTGGTCCACATGTGGAAAACACCCGGGAAATCAATCCGAAGGCGTTGAAATTGATTTCCATTGCTGGTGCATACTGGCGTGGTGATGAAAAACGCCCCATGCTGCAGAGAATTTACGGAACTGTATTTGAGAATCCAGATGATTTGAATGATTACTTATGGAGAATCGAAGAAGCTAAAAAGCGCGATCACCGTAAGTTAGGCAAAGAATTGGATTTATTCTCCATCAATCAGGAAATTGGTCCTGGTTTGATTCTTTGGCATCCAAACGGTGGACTCATTCGCCATCTGGTCGAAGATTACTGTAAACAGGAACATTTAGCGAATGGCTATGATATTGTTTATTCTCCTCACATTGGAAGAGCCCACCTTTGGGAAACCTCAGGACATCTGGGTTTTTACAAGGAAAATATGTTTGCCTCCATGGAAATTGACGAGGATGAATATTATGCCAAACCGATGAACTGTCCATTTCACATTATGATTTACAAGAACAAATTACATTCCTATCGGGATTTCCCAATGCGAATGGCTGAATGGGGTACAGTTTATCGCTATGAACGGTCTGGTGTTCTACACGGTTTGTTACGAGTTCGAGGGTTCACCCAGGATGATGCACACTTATTCTGTCGCGAAGATCAAATGCCAGAAGAAATTGACAGAACACTTAATTTCTGTTTGCATATTCTGCGTCACTTTGGAATGAATGATTTTCATGCCTATTTGTCAACCCGTAATCCAGAGAAATCTGTCGGGGAGGAACAGGAATGGTTGAAAGCACAGGATGCTCTACGAGATGCATTGAGTAGGGCAAACTTAAGCTATGATATCGATGAAGGTGGCGCGGCTTTTTATGGCCCAAAAATTGACCTGAAGATGATTGACGCATTGGGACGGGAATGGCAACTCAGCACCATCCAATTCGATTTCAATTTACCAGAACGATTTGATATGACCTATATAGGTGAAGATGGCCAGCAACACAGACCTCTCATGATCCATCGGGCACTGTTGGGTTCAGTGGAGCGTTTCATGGGAGTCTTAATTGAGCATTATGGTGGTGCATTCCCCGTCTGGCTAATGCCGGTCCAGGCAGCAATTATTCCAATTGCTGACCGCCATATTGATTTTGCTCATGAAGTAGCCCAGCAATTAAAAACCAAAGGCTTGCGAGTGGAAGTGGATGATAGCAACGAACGCATGAATGCAAAAATTCGTAATGCTCAACTACAAAAAATTCCCTATATGCTTGTGATTGGTGATAAAGAAGTTGAGGCTGGTCAGGTGGCGTTGCGGATGCGCAGTGGAGAAAATCCTGGTGCAATGGCAGTGGATGATTTCATTAATTTAGCTCAAAAACAAATCAAAGAATTAGCATAATGCTTAAGAAAATGGAGGGTTTCTTGATTCGAAACCCTCTATTTTTTCATGGGATTTGAAATCCATCCAAAAACAAGCGTGTTTTATTGACGATCATATTTATGGTATGGTATATTATACAAGTTCATTTTTTTATGTAATCATTAGATTGTTCAACTTTTGAAAGGAGTAAGACCATTAGTACATCAAATTTTCGGGTAAATGAAGAAATCAAAGTAAAAGAAGTTCGCTTGATTGGAGCTGGAGGAGAAAACGTAGGATTAATAACTGTACAAAAAGCACTGGAAATGGCTCACGAGGCTGAATTGGATCTCGTTGAAGTTGCCCCAGGAGCGAATCCCCCAGTTTGTCGTATCATGAATTACGGAAAATTCCTGTACGAAAGAACTAAAAAAGAACGAGAAGCTAGAAAAGCGCAAACAAAAATAGAAACAAAAGAAATTCGATTGCGCCCAAAAACGAATGAACACCATCGTGGATTTAAAACCCGGGATGCAAGACGTTGGCTCGAAGAGGGGATGAAAGTCAAAGTTACTGTTCGTTTCCGCGGTCGCGAAATCACATACCCTGAAATTGCCTTGGAAGACCTCAAGGAAATTGCTGAGGAATTATCCGATGTTGCCACGGTAGAACAGAAACCGGACCTTGAAGGCCGCAATATGTTTATGTTATTATCACCTACCAAGGGTGTGGGAAAAAAAGTGAAACCCACCAGTCCAAAACCTTCTAAAGGGAAAGAAAAAAACACTCAAACGAAAGCGGTAGAAGAAGACCTGGAAGAATTGGAAGATTAATTTACAGAAATTTTCAAAATCTTCACCTGTCCAAATCATAAAACCTATAGTATAATTTGCGGTCGCGTGTCTTAATCGATCGCATATTTTATGAATATTTTTTTAGAAGAGGAGATTAAAAGTGCCTCGTAAAGCAAGAATTGGCAAATTCAAGATGAAAACCCATAAAGCGACATCAAAACGATTTCGCTTAACCGGGTCGGGCATGTTGGTTCGTACCAAAGGTGGCAAAAGCCATTTGCGCCGTCGCACCTCGGATCGCACCAAACGCTTATTATCTGAAATGATTGAAGTAAAAGGTAAAAAGATTGCCCAACGTGTTCGTCGCCTTGCCCCTTATCTTTAAGGATAGGCTGTACGTATTCATTATTAGTGCAACTGTTGGGTGTAAAACTGGTTAATCCCGGCGCCCAGGGGTCTGCAAAGGAGTAAAAAATGGCACGTGTGAAAGGTGGCCCTCAGGGTTATCAACGTCACAAAAAAGTTCTGAAAATGACCAAAGGCCAATACGGAACCAGAAGTAAATTGTTCCGCCGCGCAAATGAAGCGATGTTAAAAAGCCTCTGGTATGCCTATCGCGATCGCCGCAATCGAAAACGTGATTTAAGAAGATTATGGATTACTCGTATCAATGCTGGTGCACGTCTGAATGGCATCTCATACAGTCAATTGATCCATCTGATGCGTAAAGCGAATATCACCATCAATCGAAAAATGATGGCAGATCTGGCTGTACGTGATCCAAAGACCTTCAGCGTGATCATTGCGAAAGCAAAAGCAGCATAATCCAATTCCATTAAAAACATAACCGGCAGGTAAATCACCTGCCGGTTTTATTTTCCTGTAAAATTAGGTAGATGATAACATCCAACCAGAATCCAAAAATCCAGAAAATTCGCACACTTTTGCAACAATCCAAAGAACGGAAATATTCTGGTTTATTTGTTGTGGAAGGCGTACGACTTTTCGAAGAAGCACTCAAGGCAAATTGGGAGATTGATTTCATTCTACATAGTGATAACCTTTCTATTCGCGGGTTAGAATTGCTTCATCAGGCAGAGGAATGGAAGATTTCTATTGATGAGATCCCCTTTTCTTTGATGAGAAAGGTAGCTGATACCGAGCATCCTCAGGGAATTATTGCAGTTGTACAACAAACCAGGGTATCAATCCCCCACCCCCTAAATTTTGTTCTGATCTGTGACTCAATCAGTGACCCTGGTAATTTAGGAACCATCTTGCGGTCAGCAGATGCTGCTCAAGTTCAGGCAGTGATGATTTCACCCAACAGCACAGACCCTTTTTCACCCAAAGTAGTCAGAGCTGGTATGGGAGCACACTTTCATATACCAATTTACCAGACCGATTGGCAGGAAATATATGGGATCTGCAAGAATTCTAAAGGTCCATTGCACATTTATTTAGCAACTGCTGATGCTACTTTGAATTGCTGGGAAGCAAATCTGAGAAAACCATGTGCAATTATTGTGGGAAGTGAAGCCTCAGGACCTGGAAACGATGCTCTTCAGCTGGCGGATACTATGATCAAAATTCCTATGCCGGGTGAAAGTGAATCCTTGAATGCCGCTGTAGCAGCCAGTATTTTATTTTTTGAAACTGTTAGACAGAGGTGGAAATGAAAATACGATCCATTACCAGTTTCTATGATCCAGGAATATTAAAAGCCGATTACACCCTGGAAGTTTTATCGAACTTGGCAAAAGAATGCAGACAAACCTGTAATGAAAATGGATACGAAGTTCAGACAGTACGTTTGGCAACCATTCCTTTTTCCCTGATAAAACCAGATGAAAATAACGATCAATTGATCAAACTTACCAAGATAATGGAAACCAAAGCAAAATTGAATGGCTTTGATTATCTCTCCCTGGGACCAGCATTAATCGGTCAACCAGAAAGTTATGAGGTAATTTCTGATCTAATTTCTGAGACAGATATCACTTTTTTCAGTGGGATTATCGCTGATCAAAGAACTGGTGTCAGTATTAAAGCGATCCAACAATGTGCAAAAATAATATCTAAAAATGCTATAGTAGAAGAAAACGGTTTCGCAAATTTACGCTTCAGTGCCTTAGCCAACGTAAAACCCTTTGGCCCATTCTTTCCTGGATCCTATCACCATCCAGGTCAACCGCCAACAATCAGTATTGCGGTCGAAGGAGCAGATGAGGTTATCCATGCATTCAGCAGCGCAAAGAACCTGTTAGAGGCACGGAAAATACTCTTAGAAAACCTTGAACGTCATGCCAATCAATTAGGTCTAATTTTCTCGGAATTATTGGCGGATCAGAAAGTCGTTTTCCAGGGATTTGATTTTTCGGTTGCACCTTTTCCCAAAGATAGCTGTTCGCTAGGTGCAGCGATGGAGAGTCTGGGCGTTTCATCTTTAGGAAAACATGGATCACTGGCAGCCGCTGCATTTCTCGCCGACACATTAGATCGGGGAAATTGGGCACGTTGTGGATTTAATGGCCTCATGCTTCCACTTTTGGAAGATTCGCGATTATCACAAAGATCCATTGATCAGACGCTGACGATTAAAGATTTACTGATGTACTCAGCCGTTTGTGGAACAGGTTTGGATACAATTCCTATTCCTGGATCAACAACGCGTGAGCAAATTGAGGCATTATTGCTTGATATTGCGGCACTCTCTTCGCGTTTAAATAAACCTCTCACAGCCAGGTTGATGCCTATTCCTGGTAAAGAAGCTGGAGACCTGACAAATTTCGATTTTGAATTTTTCTCGAATGGCAGAGTCCTGGCTATTGATGCAAATTCATTAACTGGTTATTTCAATAATAGCAATGAAGGATTTAAATTAAGACCTAGACAGGTCGATACAATTTAGTAATTATCGGATCTGTTTGAAATTAATCAGGATTAGATTTTGTTGACAATCTTGATAGGTATCAAAATATACACGGTCTGAAATCGGTATATTCGCCTGATCGAATAATTGAATAGAAAGTTGCCCGGTACTATTCAAAGGTGTATCACCCAGCGTAAACTCAAACCCTGATTTCCCATACGGAGATGATTCAAGAGTCAGGCTAGGTATTTCCACCCATTTACCATTATAAGTTCCGCGTAACCAGACTCGAACACCTACCACTGGCCTGTTCTGTAAATCAACTACCTGTCCAGCTACCCCAATCCAATTACAGCCATAATCAGGCTTGAATAATGTGCTTTCAATGGCATTGATTTCATTCTGTAAAACAAATGCGTAATATCCGCTAAAAGGCGTTTCAGTAGGTGCTAATGGTGTTACTTCAGGTACAGGGGTCCCATTGCTATATGTTCCTTGTTCCGTGGCAGTCGGCATCCGGGTTTCCGTGGGTTCCACCAGCAATTCTGAAGTAGCTGTTGGTATGAAGTCCAGCGTTGCACTGGGTTGTGTTGGATTTTCGAACACCAATGCTTCAGGGAGATCATAGGGAGGTAATGGGTTAAAAATCACTTTTGGATTTAAATAAATGGTAACCTGAAGTGCGATGATCACAACGGTTAACACCACAATTAATCCAGTGAAAATATTTAATA
>JACZIY010000124.1 GCA_014860845.1 Anaerolineaceae bacterium | reverse complement strand
GGTTTATTCTTAATAATATTCATATCAATCCTCTTACTTTTCAGCCGTTGATGTTTGAGGTTTCTTTGTCTTTTTACTGCGCTCATTGTGCGTCATTTTCATGATTTGATCACTTTCATATCCAAGTTCAAGTAACCATTGGCGTTTTGGTTTTAGTGCTTCAGTGGGGCATACACCGATGCATTGACCACAGAAAACACAGCTACTCTCAGTTAACGGTATTTCATAAAAGGTACTGATTTGGGTATGATAACCACGACCTTTGAAATTGATCGCAAATGCATATTGGGCATCTTCTGCACAGACCTGAACACAGCGCCAACATAAAATGCATTTCTCATAATCACGCACGAACATTGAATTATCATCTATCAAAGGTGGCTTTCGTCGTTCTGCATCACCAAAGCGGTCATGATCGGCTCCATATTCAGAAGCCATTTCCAATAACTCTGGGGATTGACTCAAGTCAGATGTACTTAACATCATCTCTAGGATTGTTTTTCTTGATCGGTTTACTCTCTCATTATGGGTTTCGACATCCATTCCTTCAGAAACTTTTGCCACACAGGATGCAACCAGGGTTCGTGCACCTTTTACTTCGACAACGCATATTCGGCAAAGAGCATTCGCCGTACAATGTTCGTGAAAACAAATGGTAGGAACGTTCACTCCGACTGACCTGGCTGCCTGAAGAATTGTTAGGTCTTTTTCGCATTCAATTTCCTGTTGGTTTATTTTTAATTTTACAGTTTCAGTCATTTTGACCTCCAGAAAATTCATTTTGTGTTTCCAGGTTTTTAAATAATGTTGGCCATTTTTTTATTGCGCTGCCTATTGCTGAACCTGCAGTCTGACCCAATCCACATAAGGATGAGTCAGTCATTGTGACAATAATATCCTCCAGATCGCTGATATCACTATTTTTGACCTTCCGTTTTGCAATTCGTTTCATGATTTCGTGTTGTCTTTGTGTACCAATCTGACAGGGGAAACATTTTCCACAAGATTCTTCTGCGAAGAAATTAGCCAGTCGCAATAATACATCTCGTAAATCCCGTGTTTCATCAAACACAGTAATAACACCTGAACCCAAGGGTAAACCTTCTTTGCGTAATTCTTCGAAAGAAAGACTCACATCGAGTTGGGAAGGATCAGCCATTGCTCCAGCTGCGCCACCAATCAAAATTGCCTGAAGGGGATGGTCAGAACGCATACCACCTGCTAAGTTTTCGATAACATGACGAAGGGTCACCCCAAACGGAACTTCATACAATCCAGGTTTTTTAACATCTCCCGACAGACAGAACAATTTTGATCCAGGTGATTTTTCTGTTCCAATGGATTTGTAATCCTCAATTCCCATGGAGAGAATGATGGGGATATTTGCCAGGGTTTCAACGTTATTGATCACTGTCGGTTTGCCAAATAATCCGTGTGTTGTCGGAAATGGTGGTTTTACACGAGGGAATCCTCTTTTGCCTTCAATGGATTCAAATAAGGCAGTTTCTTCACCACAGACGTATGCACCTGCACCTCGTCTTATTTCAATATCAAATGAGAAACCAGAACCAAGTATATTTTCACCAAGATAACCTGCTTTTCTTGCTTCCTGCACTGCCTCTTTTACATGCCTGTATGACGTGAGGTATTCCCCACGAATGTAGAAATATCCTTTTTGAGCCCCAATTGCATAAGCAGCAATAAGCATTCCCTCAACAATCAGGTGTGGATCATCTTCCATCAAAACACGATCTTTAAATGTACCTGGTTCAGCTTCATCTCCATTACAAACCAGGTATTTGGTTTTTTCCCCAGCGTTGGCTGCGCCTTCCCATTTCATACCTGTTGGGAAGGCTGCGCCTCCACGACCAACTAAACCAGAGTCTTTTACCTGTTTGATCACCTCAACTGGCTTTAGGCTCAAAGCTTTTTTGATACCGAAATATCCACCCGTTTCAAGGTATTGGTCTAAATTTGTTTTTCTACCTTTTCCACAATTCTTTGTTAATCTGTGGATTTCACCTCCGAGAATTGTCTGAGGTCTTTTTCTTGATGGCTCGAAAATTTCTTCCCAGGATTGTAAATCTTTTGAGATCATGGGTTGGCCTTTGACCAACATAGCAGGTGCGTGTTCGCACAAACCTAAACATGCTGCAACTTCGATCGTAATTCTGGGTTTGACTTCTCCACCAAACTTAAAACTTTCTTTCTGGTTTAGAAGTTTGAAGATCGATTCTGAACCTGCCATTGCACAGGCTGGATCATTACAAACATGAACTACTGTTTCACCGATTGGGTGTTTGAAAAATAGTGAATAAAACTCGATAACGCCAAACACATCAGCCATAGGGACCTTGAGTGCTTTAGCTATTTCTTCTGCAACTGTCTCTGGAATGTAACCAAATTGATCTTGCGCTTCGTGTAGAAGAGGTAATAACGCTGTTCTTCCTTGAGGAGCCAGTTGGTTTATGGTTTTCTGGATAGGTTTTAAATCCAATTCACTCATTTACTCTCCTTTTTAGTGGATGATAATCTGGGATTTTGGACAATATTACTCTAATATAATTATTTTAAGTATAATTATATCTAATGAATGTTTCAATTGTAATCCAAGCTGGTGGTCAATCTTCTCGTATGGGAGAAGACAAAGGGTTGGTCGAGTTGTGTGGAAAGCCAATGATCCAAAATATCATTGAACGATTATATCCATTTGCTGATGAACTGATCATTACCACAAACAAACCAGAAAAATATAAACAATTTGGTCTCCAGATGTTTGATGATATCTATAAGGATTACGGGGCACTCGCCGGGTTGCATACAGCCTTATCCTCTGCGAGTAATGAAATGGTTTTTGTGATTGCATGTGACCTGCCATTTGTCAATACCAATTTGTTCCGGTTCATGAAAAATCTGTTTGAAGCAAAACCTGTAGATCTGGTAATCCCAAGAACAGAAAAGGGATATGAACCTTTTTATGCAGTTTATAAAAGAAACAACTGCCTACCGCTGGTTACAGATGCAATTGAGTCCGGTAAAAGACGATTGATCTCCTGGTTTGAAAATGCAATGGTTCATCCAATATACGAAGATCAATTGCGAGAATTTGATCCTTACCTGGACTCATTTGTGAATATCAATACACCTGAAGACCTTGAAATGGCACAAAGTAATTGCGTTCAGGTCTAGGTTTTTATTCTATGAGGTGTTGCATAGACCGTAAATTCATTACGACGGGTATATCCAATTAAGGTTATATTGTGATCAGCAGCAAATTCAACAGATGATTTTGTTGGGCTTGTTCGAGAAACAACAATAGGAACGCCTAATCTGGCGGTTTTCTGAATCATCTCGGAACTTATTCTTCCAGTTGTAAGAATGATTTTTTGTGACCAGGTATGATTTTTATCAAACAAGAATAATCCAGCTAATTTGTCAATCGTATTATGCCGCCCTATATCCTCAGCAATGAGGTGGGAATTTTTTCCATCTGACAATAATGAACAATGGATCCCTCTTGTTTCCTTATAAACTTCCTGTTTTGAAAGCAATAGGGAAAATAAATCAAATACTAATTGCGGTTCAACCTGAAAATCACTTTCGATATAGATTTCTTTTTTATTTACCATGCTGGTTTTGCCACCTCCACAACCGGAGGTGTTTTCCCATTTTTCAGGTTTATTTGCAACATGATTAAGCCAGATATCTATATTTTTATTGTTTTCGCACACCCTGACAATTTCTACTTCGGATATGGAATCAATAATGTGTTCATTGTAAAGGAAACCAACAGCCAATTCCTCTAACATAAATGGGGAACAACTAAAGGATAACCAGGCTTCACCATTTACGGTTAGAATGACGGAATTTTCTTCAGGAGGGATATGGGTGCTATTTTTCCATATATCTTTAGCGAAGGTAATTGGTTGAATGTTGTTAATTTTTTCCATGTTTTTGTATGCCAATTATAATTAGTGTTTGAGTAATTTGATGATAATTTAACCTTTTTTATCATAAGTGAAAAGGGAAGAAAGAAAAATCATTGTGGAGGGTTTCTTATGAATTTTGATGATATTGTGACAATTCAACTTATTGATCAAGAAAGAATGATCGAAAAAATTCGTGATCTGGCAAATCAAATTCAATTAAGTTGGACATTTGTTCAACAACAACAGAATTTAAATTTTCCCCATTTAAACCACATTTTTGTTGGAGGCGTGACTACCAATGTAAACATGATTGAAATACTTCGAGTGATGATGACTGAGAGCTGTCCTGTCGGATTATCCGGTCTTCAAGACGAAAAAATGCCATTATGTTGTCAGGGAAAAGATCATTTACTACTGCTGGTTGTGGATAATAATAATGTTGAAGATATGAGGGGGTTATTGGAGCAGGGAATTAACAAAGAATGTTCAATATTTATTCTGCTTGCTGATCAGAAGATAAAAAATAAATTTTTACCAAAATCTATCCCTCATTGGGTATTACATGATCATGTTTTTGATAGAACAACAGTAGCATATGACACCTTCATTCTTTATGGGATTCTGTTTAAATTGGGTTTGGTTCCCGATATTTCTCAAGAAATTTCGACTGTGAAATTGAGTCTGGAAACTACTATCCAATATAATGATATTAGTGTTCCAGCTGCTTTGAATCCTGCTAAAAGGCTGGCAGGTCAGATGGTAGGAAGATGGATTAAAATTGTTGCTGGGGGAGTGATGGTTCCCATTGCCAATCGATGGAGTGACCAGATTAATCAAAGTGCTAAAGCGTTATCAAATTCTGAAAATATTTACCATATGGCGCAGCACTCATTGAGTGGAATTTATAATCCAGAAAATATTTCACAGCAATCCATGGTAGTTTTTCTAAAATCGCGGTTCAATGATCAAAGAATCGAAAGGATGATGGATCAGGCAAAAGAAGAATTGATGTGTAATGGGCTAGGAACAGATTGGTATTCTGCCAGGGGAGAGAACATTCTTTCCCAAATTTGGACATCTATCCTTTTTGGTGATTTTCTGGCGTATTATTTAGCGATTGCTTATGAATGTGACCCAACACCAATTGCTTCGTTAAATTAATGATAAGTCAATCAAACTATTTAGTAATTTTTTTTAAGAACCTGGTTGTAAACTTCTATCATTTTTTCGCTGATCGTTTCCCAGGCATATAATTTTGCATATTCAGCACTCTTACTTCCTAATTTATTGCGTAACTCTTTATCCTTTATTAATTCAACTAATCGTCTTGCTAACAATTGGACATCATTTCCAGGAACAACAAATCCGGTTTCTCCATCCCGAACCAAAAAAGCGAGACCACCAACTTGAGAAGCGACAACAGGTGTGCCACATGCCATCGCTTCCAAAGCGACCATACCAAACGATTCATAATGAGATGGCATAACCACAACTTCGGCAGCAGAATAATAATATGGCAGCATTTGTTGATCCTGTTTTCCAAGAAAAATTACAAAATTCTCAATTCCACAATCTTCCACCATATCCTGCAATCGGGCCATCTCTGCATTCATTTCTTCTGGTTTAGCATCCGGTTCTCCTCCTATAATAACGAGGTTGTGAGGACAACAACGTAGTTCACCATTTTTTTGAATAATTGATATCGCTTGAATCAGGTTATCGATACCTTTCAGCGGTTCGATTCTTCCAACAAATAATATAGTATGGGTATTCTCTGGAACTCCAACTACTTCTTTTGCTTCGTCTTTTGGAATTGGATAAAAATGGCGTGTATCAACACCCGGTGGTATCACAGAAATTTTTGAAGATGGTGCATCATACAAGAATTCTAATTGGGATTTCTCAGCCAATGTTGCAGCAATGATACGATTTGCTTTTGAAATTACTTTTTTTTCACCTAGAATTCGATATTCACCTTCCATCTCTTGCGGCGATCGAGCTATTCTATTTTTCATAAGCACCAGTGTATGAAACATTTGAAGAAATGGAATATTCCATGATTGTGACAATTCGATTGCTGCTAAACCACTCATCCAATAATGACTGTGAATCAAATCATATTGAATATCCTTTGATTCTGCAAATGTTTTAATTCCCTGAACGAATTTTGGAATGTAACGTTCTAATTCTGCTTTGGGTAAAGGAACTTCTGGCCCTGCGGGTATATGGACAACACGATTGTGGTATCCGAGATCGTGCAGGACATGGGGAACATGCTCATCCTGAGATCGGGTAAATACATCTACTCGAACGCCTAATTTTCCCAATGTACGGGTAAGTTGATGAACATAAACGTTCATTCCGCCAGTGTCTTTTCCACCCAGTGTGGCTAATGGGCACGTGTGATAAGATAACATTGCAACGTTGATCATAAATCCTTGCCTATCGTTTTTTCTCCTGATATAATCTCGCTCGTGCCACCGTAGCTCAGTTGGCAGAGCAGACGATTCGTAATCGTCAGGTC
>JACZIY010000123.1 GCA_014860845.1 Anaerolineaceae bacterium | reverse complement strand
GGATATTGAATCGGTCCACAACCAGCATCCAGCAAATATTTCCCAGGTCTTTTCAAATGTCGATTGACTCTCAGATGACATTTTTCTATGTATTCTTTTGCGACTGGTCGTAAATCTTCATATCTGGCGTTCTGATAAAATCCATCGGATTCCATCCTCCAACCAATTTGATCATAAAAATTTCGTACCTGCTGTTTGACTTCTAAGTCACTCACTATTCTTTATCCTCATTTATTGAATTTGTCCAATCCAAAGGTTTTCCGACCAAATTTCGGAAGGATTCTTCATATTCATTTAGTCCTTCAGGGCTTAACACCGCCTTCAAATCATGTTGTCGGTAATCTTCCCACATGCGTACAAGATGCCAAGGAAATGGTTTCGGAAAATCAAAGAAAAAGTGGTAGGCATATTTCCAGGCTAAATCAATCTTCTCTTTAGGAAGACGGAAAGAACCTGGATTTTCCAACATAGCACCCAATAGTTTATAGTAATTCACATAAGAATCCGGATCGATTGTGAAACCTCGATTACGATAATGGGTTTCGCCCACTACGATTGCGGGGATTCCACTCATTGCCATTTCCATACCCACAGTCGTTGTATAAACAAGACCAATGTCCGTTATTTCAACAAGATCATACGTATTAACTTTATCCTCAGGCTTAATCAGGTGTATATGTTCGGGTAATTCAGGCATGAGACGATGAATAATTTCAACCATGGAGACACCACGCGATTTAATTTCACCTGGATGAACTCGTATGACTAACTGGGCATCTTTTCGTGCAACAAAATACTGGACTGTTCTCTCGATCCATTCAGCCATGCTTTTCGTGAAAACCTGTCGCCCCAAGGTAAGGCTATCACCCAAAACATTTGTTGCCAACAAAACGATCGGTCGCTGGTCCAGACCTAAATTTTTACGGGTTTTTTCCGAACCTTGAGTTGGGATTCCTTGCCACAATCGCGAAAAATTCTCAAATAAAGATGCTTTTTGACGGGAGATCATTAATGCTCTTACTTTTTCCAATTGTTCATCCGAAAGTTTTTCATCTAATCTTGCTTTCCAGAGTTCATTCGTATCCTGCCGCATGATCTCATTGTTTTGAGCGATCCAGAATCTATTTCTTTGGTCACTAAATTCGTAAGTAGTAGTAGGAATTTTTAACGACCTGGCTACACGATAACATACCCCTAACTCCATAATGGTTCCATTGGGTACGATTACCACATCAGGTTTTTCTGCCCGCAACCAAGCCAGCAGTGATTGAGCTGCATCACGATTTCTGCGATATCTTAATTTATATATGTCACTATTCGGATCAATATCTTCAATTTGTTCTGTATATTGCGAATCAAAAATACTAACTTCTTTAACAAAATTTTCTATATCATTTGATAAAGGCACGTAAGGAGCTCGTTTTGATAAAAAAGACACTGTATTCATGATCGGTGCGGTTTTTCGTAGAATATTTTTTGCATAAACATTCTGACGCCTCAAATCAAAACGGTTGATTGGGAAGCGCCATTCACAAAATGGTAAATATCCTAATGTGACATTATGTCCTTGTGAAGCTAATGCTAAACTCATCAGCGTTGCATGTTCAATCCAGTAATGCAACGTAGCAAATATAAAAACTTTCTTTCCTTTTGGCGCAGTAGCTCTTAGTTCGGCTGCTTGTTTGATTAGTCCAGGAAGATTTTTATCCAGATTCTGCAAAGAAAACCGATTAATGGGTTTACCCTGTTGCCTGAATAACCAATACAATTCTGCTGTGTAAGGAATATTTCCGAAAAATTTCTTAATTGCTTCTTTTCCAACGATTGCCATATTATTTCTTCTCAATTTCCCAATTTAATCTAGGACGAATTGGTCCCAATCTCTGTTCTGGCCATTGCATCCCTGGTGCCCCTGCTGGATCTACATTAAATGAAATCGCTCGTTCATCCTGGAAATACCGGTGAATTCTATAAGTACTCGCATTAATCCCTACGATAAACCGTCCATCATTAAATGTATCTGCTGGAATTTCACAGCGACTTATATAGTGGCCTTTTTCTCTTGCTAAATAACGATCATACATTTGAGGTTCATCTGTATCAAAAGTTGTGAAAACAAATTCACCACGTGAACTCATCAAGTAATATCCTACTCGCAATCCGGTAATGACTTCTTCTAACTCATATTCAAATTCAATTGACATTTTTTCAGTGGACCGGATTGTATTTACAATCTGACCCTGTTCATTTCTTATTCGTAATACTTTTGGCAAGAAAGGAGCAGAATTTCCTGGGATTTCATCTTGATCCCACACTCTTTCTCCTGTCTCTGCAAATCCACTGGAAAGATAATAATCTACCGCTTCATTCGAGGGTGCTCGTTTAACAATTCTTCCCTTTTCCATCACCAAAGTTTCACTGGTCAAACGAAGAATGGCTGACATATTGTGAGAGACAAAAAGCACAGTCCTACCTTGTTCTGCTACGTCACTCATTTTCCCAAGACACTTTCTTTGGAATTCAGCATCACCAACAGCGAGGACCTCATCAACCACAAGAATATCAGGCTCTAAATGGGCTGCAACGGCAAAAGCCAATCGCAGATACATTCCGCTTGAATACCTCTTTACAGGTGTATCGATGAATTTTCTTACTTCCGAGAATTCAACGATTTCATCATATTTTTTTTCAATCTCAGTACGTTTCATACCAAGGATCGCGCCATTGAGAAAAATATTCTCACGCCCAGTTAATTCTGGATGGAATCCGGTGCCAACTTCCAAAAGAGACCCGACCCGGCCTCGAATTTCACCTATTCCGCTGGTAGGATCTGTTACACGAGAGAGCACCTTCAACAATGTGCTTTTTCCCGCTCCATTACGACCTACGATTCCTACAACTGAACCTCTTTCAATGTCAAAGCTGATATCTTTTAACGCCCAGAGAGTCTGGTCTTCTCGCTTTTCTTTTTTGCGAAATGGAGATCGAAAAGTCGATACAAGCAGATCTCGCAATGTATCCTGCCGTTCATACATGGCACTAATTTATATTTTTTTGATAATTTATCAACATGAATCGCTATATCAGTCATTTATATAATATCCGCAAATGTTCTTTCGGTATTTCGAAAGAAAATAACACCTGAAATCAGTATTACCAATGTAATCGAGATCGATACGATAAATAATGGGCCGGGATCAAAATTTTCTACATATTTACTTCCCAATATCGCCCACCGAAAACCTTCAACAACACCTGTCATAGGATTCAGACCCAATAAAAAGCGAAACCTTTCTGGAATTAATGTTGCCCCATAAATAACCGGGGTTGCATATTTCCAGATTTCGATGATAAATGGTACAAGATGATTGATATCCCGAAATCTAACATTCAGCGCTGAAAGCCACAATCCAAACCCCAAAGCAGTTAACATCGCTAAGAATAAGAATACTGGTAACATCAACAAATTCCAGGTCGGGATTATTTGGTAATACAACATCATTCCAACCAGAACAATTAATGAAACCAGAAAATCAACCAGACCTGATAACACACCAGCGATTGGAATTACCATTCTTGGAAAGAATACTTTGCTGATCAAATTTGCACTTCCCACCAAAGTAGTCGAGGATCGTGTCAATGATCCGGCAAAATACAACCAGGGGAGTAGAGCTGCAAATGAGAATATGGGGTAAGGAATTCCATCCGTTGGAACTTTCAGCAATTGTCCAAAAAGGACAGTGAACACGACCATATTGATGACTGGCTGAAGAATTACCCAGGAGAATCCCAATAAAGTTTGTTTATAACGAACCTTTAAATCACGCCAGGTAAGGAAATAAATCAGTTCCCGATAATCCCAGAGATCTTTTAAATTCAAAGCTGCTAAACCCCTGGCGGGACGTAAATATGTTATCGGAATTTGATTATGATTGGTTGTCATATTGTGTATTAAAAGGAGACTTTCTCTTAACCAATTTCATCATGATGTTTTCGATACCAGGCAATTGTATTAGCCAAACCCTCATCGAAAGTCATTTTTGCTTTAAATCTAAATTTTTCGAACGCTCGTGTGGTATCTAACCCGCGTCGAGGTTG
>JACZIY010000122.1 GCA_014860845.1 Anaerolineaceae bacterium | reverse complement strand
ACCTGGATGCCCGCCTGCGTATGGATATGCGTTCCGAAATTAAGCGCCTTCACCATATATCCAAAGCGACCACTGTTTACGTTACTCATGACCAGGTCGAAGCATTGACCATGTCCACCAAGATTGGGGTCATGAAGGAGGGTGTTCTTCAACAATTGGACACCCCGGATCAAATCTACCATTTTCCGGCCAATCTTTTTGTGGCCGATTTCATTGGTAATCCAAAAGTAAACCTGATTAATGGGGTTGTGACCGGCACAAACCTTGTTCAAATTGGCGATTTTAAAGTCTCTGTGACGACTCGTTCCGCATTGAAAAACATAATTCTTTCCGTGCGACCTGAAGATATTACCGTATTAACCGAACCTGATGCAGATGCAGTTGAATTCACAGCCTATTCTGTTTTGCCGGCAGGGGCTGAATCAACAATTATCGCTCATCGAAAAGAAACAGAAATCACCGTAAAAGTAATGGGCATAAGTAAGATCGAGATAGATCAAAAAATCTGGTTGAAATTTGATCCTGAATGCTTAAATTTATATGACAAGGAAAATGGAAACCTGATAACAGCATAGAAAAAATCTATTGACCACTTTGACAGATGTGAGAAAGGAGAATATAAAAATAAGATATTAATTATCCATCAGTAAAAAGAACTCTTCATACTAGATTTAACTTTCAAGAAGGAGATTAGAATGAAAATATTAGTGAAGTTGATCACCCTGGTAGCTTTATTCAGCATGGTGGCCGGTTGTGCCGGTCCAACTGCAACAACAATGCCCGAGGCAAACGAAGCACCCGTGGCAGAAGCAACACAGCCCCCCGCTGCAGAAGCAACACAGCCCCCCGCTGCAGAAGTTTCACTGTCTGAAGGACAACAATGGGCAATGGACAACGGTGTTGGCCCGTATACGCCCGAAACAGAAGATTGGGCAGCTATTGAAGCTGCTGCTATTCTGGAAGGGTCAGTGGTGGTTTATTCAAACTCATCCAAGATTGAGAAATTGCTTGAACCCTGGGCTGAACTTTATCCGGAAATTAAACTGGAAGGTGGAGATACGGATGATATCGCAGTTAAAATGGGGGCAGAGCAGCAAGCTGGAAATGTTGTCGGTGATGTCTGGTTCAACAGTGATGGACATCTTCTTTTTGGGGAATTTGTTCCGAATGAATGGATGTGGTGGTACACACCTCCGGGTGTCATAATTGAAGATCAAACTGCTGAACAACCATTCGCGTTGGCTCGCCGTTCAGTAGATGTAGTTGGATATAATTCCGAAATCAATCCTGATGGATGCCCGCTTACCAGTTGGTGGCAATTCACTGAACCGGCCCTTCGGGGAAAGTTCTACATGGAAGACCCCCTGGCTGATTCGAGCACAACCGCCAAGATCGCTTTATTTGTTGAACATGGCGATCAAATGGCAACCGCTTATCAGGATTTATACGGTAAGGATTGGACTACAGACGAAGCATATACCAGTGATCTTGGGAATGCCGGATACCTGTTCCTAAAGAAATTAGCGCAAAATGAACCTGGTATTCAACCTGGTGGCGATGAAGTTGATTCGGCATTCGCAACCCTTGGAATGGATCCTGCCGTTGAACCGGGCTATGGCTGGACAGGCTTGTCTAGCGTTGAGGCGACAATGGATGGGGAATTGGCGATGGCACCTTGCTATGGACTTGAACCTGTGGTGGGTATCTTGAAATCTTCCTATCTGGCTATTGCCAATAATGCACCACACCCCAATGCTGCCAAGTTATTTATCAAATTTGCACTCTCAGAAGCTGGATTTGATCCCTGGAACAAATTTGGTGCTTATCCGGCTGCAGAAGGACTCTCCTTCGCTGAAGGAATGCCAGCTCGAAGTGAAATAGCACTTTGGCCAAGCAACGACTTGTTTGCTTATCAAAACATGAGCCCTGTTCGAGATTTCTGGGCTATTTCTCTGCTGGCTCCGTAAAAAATCGCTGAACTGAAATTTTTAGAATTTCTTGGACATGGATGTTTATTGTCCGTGTCCAAGAAAGATTTCAAATGATTAAAAGCAATAATATTTTATTGGGTTTTCTTAAGCGCGCTTGGTTTGCGAATCTACAGTGTAAGGTAAATTGTTATCCGGGAGAGAAAATTAGATATGACCATTCAGGCTGTTTTCTTCGACATGGGCGGTACAATTGATACATTCGGTTTTACCCGGGAATATCGTATCCTTAATGTTCATTATATTAAAGATTGTCTGGCAAGTGTTTCGATAGCTTTAAAGCTTTCTGATGAACAGCTCGCAGATTCTATTACAACAGGTGCGTCTGATTATTTACGCTGGAATATGATTTCCAGCGTCGAGTTAAGTCCAGCAGAAATCTGGTCAAAGTTTTTTTTGAAAAGGCAATGCATTTCTGTTCAAGAACTCAGTCCAATTGCCGAGGAACTGGCATTTATTTATGAAACAAAGTTATATCATCGTGAAATGCGTAAAGAGATTCCAGCGGTACTGGCGAAAATTAAAGAAATGGGATTCCGATTAGGTGTCATCAGTAATACACAAAGCTTGAATCAGGTTCGATTCAATCTTGAGCAATACGGTATCCTCAATTACTTTGATCCAATTGTTTTATCTTCCGAATATGGCCGACG
>JACZIY010000121.1 GCA_014860845.1 Anaerolineaceae bacterium | reverse complement strand
AATTACAGGTGCACCGGCGAACGGAAGCCATTGCCAAAGCGCGTGAGTTGAACCTGTTCTATACGCAATCCTCCCCATTTAACCCATTCCTTCACTCAAAACAACACTTTAACACACACTGAAGTGTCTATTCGTGACCTTCAGTGGCGTTTATTATCTGTACATCAGATAGGTGGTATAGGTCTTTTTGTCAGCCACCAAGGAAAAGGAAGCATGTCAAACAAACTTAGCGCACAATCCAAGTCATATCAGTCGAAGATCTATCAGATCAGCATTAAGGGTCATTTGGATTATCAATGGTCAGACTGGTTTGAAGGAATGTCCATCACGCTGGAAGAGAATTGTGAAACGCTACTTACTGGGTTTGTGGCTGATCATGCTGGATTACATGGGTTACTCAAAAATCAGTGATCTGGGGATAACACTTGTTTCGGTCAATCAAGTCCAATCTCAAGAAACACGCCAAGTATGTTCAAAAAAGGAGAAAAAATGAAAACTATTGAAGGAAGTCCGCTTGGAAATGTTAAAGAAACAACAAAAAATCCGTTGGATGTGAGGATTATCCTTGCAGTGCTATGGGTCGTTGGAATGTTAAGTAGTTTAAATGGGGATACATACCGTTTAAATGATACCGTAGCGTTAAAGTCGTTAATTGACAATACCGGACCTATCGTAGCATCCAACGGATTATTGTTGATAATGTCAATAATTTTCGCAGGACATGTTTTTATGGGTGCCCTAACTCTGATATTGAAGGCTCGCGTGAGTCGTTGGGCAAACCGGATCGTAGGTATTCTCTATGCGGTGATTATCTTGGGTTTTTGGGTTTTAGGTTTTGTATTGGGATCCCCTACTGGATATTCGTTAGTCTGGTCAACTGCTCAACTCGTTTTTGCCTTACTGGTTGTTTGGTACGCCTGGAAGTGGCACAATCCGGAAGCGTAACTTTGACAGACTTGCTGGAGGTCAAATCGTGAATCATATCAATATTAGTTTTCGGTTTTACCAATCACATTAATTTATAAAAGGAGATTCAAAATGAATACTTACAGAATGAATGCGCCTCCCAACTGTTGAAATTCTTTAACATGGATCCTGGCATTGGATTTTATCTGGAAATGGTGATTGCTCCCCAGGAAATAGTTATGGCACTTTGGCTGATCATAAAGGGATTCAATCGTTCTGCGATCGCCACCCTATTTGCGAAAACAGAATAAGATTGGTTTTCCGTACTTCAGTGCTGGCAGTCCTGAAAATGATGCTGGATTCCAAGCCCTACAAAAAATGAGCAAAAAATTAAAGACAATATTGGAGATATATATGAAAGCAATAGTATATGAAAAATACGGACCAGCCGAAGTTCTTAAGCTTGCGGAGATCGAAAAACCTACTCCAAAAGACAATGAAGTCCTGGTAAAAGTACATGCGACAACAGTGCACATAGGGGACACGAGAATGCGCGTTCCCTCACTTGGGTTTCCTTCGCACTCCGCGTTATGGATCCTTGGACGAATTTATTTGGGTATTTTAAAACCAAGAAGAAAGATACTTGGGATGGAACTGGCCGGGGAGATTGAATCTGTTGGCAAGAAGGTGACCCGCTTCAAACCGGGCGACCCGGTTTTTGCCTCCACCATCTCGGTGAATCTTGGCGGCTATGCTGAATACAAATGCCTGCCCGAAAATGGGGTGATCTCCATCAAACCGGACAACCTCACTTACGAGGAAGCTGCCGCTGTCCCGTGTTCGGGGCTGACAGCATTGCGATGTCTCAATAAAGGAAAAATCCAGCCTGGGCAAAAGGTTTTGGTCTACGGCGCTTCCGGCGCAGTGGGCACGTATGCAGTCCAGCTTGCCAGCCGCTACTTCGGAGCTGAAGTGACAGGAGTGTGCAGCAGCACGAATTTGGAATTGGTTAAATCCTTAGGGGCGAAGCAGGTAATTGATTACACTCTCCAGGATTTTTCCCAAAACAGCACACATTACGATGTGGTTTTTGACGCTGTCGGAAAACTACTCCGCGCACAGGGCAAAAAAGCGCTCAAACCCGGTGGCGTCCATATTAACGTCCTTACCGACTCAGACGGTGGAAACAAGGCCGAAAACCTGCTCTTACTCAAAGAGTTGATAGAAGCGGGTAAGCTCAAACCGGTAATTGTTAGATGCTATCCAATGGAACAGATCGCTGAAGCTCACAGGTATGTCGAAAAAGGCCACAAAAAAGGAAATGTTGCATTAACTGTGTATTCAGGTAGTTAATATTTCCCCTTTGTATTCTTAAACTTAGCACTCAGATTTCAGTGAATTTTTGCCTGGACTAAAGAGGATAATACGTAATGAAACAAGATCAAATCGAGAAACATTCTCAAACACAATCACTCATTTTGCACCTCTCTATAACAGGTTGGAGTGTTTACTCTATGTGATCATGGCTACAATCGTGGTCTTGATCTGGAAACCTCAGACTTTGACCAGATCAAGTCATTTCGCCATACCATACTCAAACCCGGGAACAGGTGAAAAAATCCAAGATGTATAATAATTTATAGAATGTCAGATGCCCTTCTTCTTACAAAACTTTATGTTCCACCAGTTCGACCTAACATTGCCCTGCGCCCCCGCCTATTGGAGCGGTTGAATGCAGGTCTCACTGCGGGCAACAAGCTGACCTTCATATCTGCGCCTGCCGGTTTTGGCAAAACCACCCTGGTCAGTGAATGGGTTGCTACTTGTGGGCAACCGGTCGCCTGGTTGTCACTCGAAGAAGGGGACAACGACCTCGCTCGCTTTCTGATTTACCTCATCGCTTCTTTACAAACAATTCAAAATGATATTGGAAAGGGCGTATTGGGAGCACTTCAATCTTCGCAGCCACTGACCACAAATAATGCAATCCTTTTGGCACCCCTGCTTAATGAAATTTCTGCTATCC
>JACZIY010000120.1 GCA_014860845.1 Anaerolineaceae bacterium | reverse complement strand
CAGGAGATAAAAATGTCAGATCGCTTTCAACCAAAACCTGAGGATAAATTTGTATTCGGTCTTTGGACACTAGGCAGTGTTGGTCGGGATCCTTTCGGAGAACCTGTTCGTGAACGCAAATCCCCGATGGATATTGCCCGAATGATTGCTGAAATTGGTGCATGGGGTGTTAACCTCCATGACAACGATTTGATCCCGATTGATGCTACTCCTAGTGAACGAGATCAAATAAAAAGTGATTTCCATAAGGTCTTAAAAGAAACAGGTTTAGTCGTTCCCATGGCAACGACTAACCTTTTCACAGATCCAATTTTCAAAGATGGTGCCTTTACATCGAATGACCCTCGTGTAAGAACATATGCTGTTCAAAAAACTTTAGATGCAATTGATTTAGGAGCAGAATTTGGAGCAAAAGTATATGTATTTTGGGGTGGCCGAGAAGGAGTTGAAACGGATGCAGCTAAAAATCCAGTAGATGCAATTAAACGCAACCGGGAAGCACTCAATTTCTTTTGTGAATATATTCTGGATAAGAAATATGACATGAAGATAGCCCTGGAACCAAAACCCAATGAACCACGTGGTGATTTATATAATGCCACCATTGGTCATATGTTAGCCTTCATTGCAACTTTAGATCACCCAGATATGGTAGGCGTTAATCCTGAGACAGCACATGAGCATATGGCAGGTCTGAATTTCCTGCATGGCGTTGCGCAAGCATGGGAAGTTGGCAAACTTTTCCATATCGATCTGAATGACCAGAAATTTGGACGATATGATCAAGATTTTCGATTTGGTATGGCTGATATAAAAAGTGCGTTCTTCTTGGTCAAATTCCTTGAAGATGTAAAATATGACGGTGCCCGTCATTTTGATGCGCATGCTTTTCGGACTGAAGATTATGAAGGCGTCAAAGATTTTGGTCGTGGTTGTATGCGAACATACCTGATCTTAAAAGAAAAAGCAGAACAATGGAATAAGGACAAAGAAATTCAAGCTTTGCTATCGGAAATAAATGCAGATAAAGAAGGCGCATCGGCTTTGCTTGGAGCTTATAGTCCTGAAAGATTAAAGAAACTCCGAGCAGCAAAATTTGATAGGGTAGAGATTGGCAAACGTGGTTTGACTTATGAATTACTTGATCAACTAACGATGGATTTGTTATTAGGCGTAAGGTAGATAGTAAATATCAGGATAATCAAAGAAAAAATTTTGGTTTCACCTCCTGATTATTTGTAATAAAACAGAAAGGAAAGCATTCATTGTTTTCCTTTCTGTTTGCTCTTTTACCTAACTTGTGAATTAGTATTCACAAGTATTAGACCTAAGAATCCTGATTGAGAATTAATCAGCCACCTTTACAATTTTCAATATAATGAATGTATATTAAATGGGCGTTGAGGGTATAGGCATGGATGGAATGATTGGTAAATCTTTAGGGAAGTATCAGATTATAGAGCCATTGGGGGAGGGCGGTATGGCAACTGTTTATAAAGCCTTCGATCCCTCATTAGAACGCTATGTAGCGATTAAAATAATCCGGGCTGTAAATCAAATCGATTCGGATTTTCTGATTCGTTTCCAGCGGGAAGCGAGAGCTCTTGCTAAATTGGACCACCCTTACATTTTAAAGGTGCTTGACTATGGCGAAGAAAATGGTGTTCCATATCTGGTGATGCCGTATGTCTCCCATGGAACACTAAAACAATATACACGAACACGTTTGTCTTATGAAAAGGCGATTGAAATCATCATACCCGTCGCCGAAGCCCTGGGATATGCCCATAAAAGAAAGATTATTCACCGGGATATTAAGCCAGCAAATATTCTATTTGGGGAGTCCGGTGAGCCGATTCTCTCAGACTTTGGAATTGCCAAGATGTTGGATGCTGGAGAACAGACTCAGCTGACTAGTACAGGCTTTGGGATTGGAACCCCTGCTTATATGGCACCCGAACAATGGAATGGTGTGGCGGATGAACGCACCGATATTTATGCGTTAGGAATTGTATTGTATGAATTAATAACAGGAAGATGTCCTTTTCAGGCTGATACACCAGCGGCCATCCTGATTAAGCAAGTTCAGGATCCATTACCCCGACCCAGAATATTTATATCTGAGCTGCCTGAGAGTGTGGAAGCGCTGTTATTTAAAGCGTTGGCAAAGGATCCAACTTTGCGTTTTCAGACCATGCAGGAGTTTATTCAGGGAATGAACAATGTGTTGCAGGGTAAAACGATCAGCTATGCCCTTCCAACACAGGTACACATCGATCCAAATGCTACTCAAATCGCTGGAAAACCGACAGTCATAAGCCAGTTGGTAGAACCTTCAGTAGATGATCAGACAAAGAAACGGAAATGGTTACCTTGGGCAATTGGAGGTGGGGCATTGTTGGTGGTAGTTTGTATTGTAATCGTGCTTGTCATCGGGTTATCGAATATTGATCTTTTCAATCGAAGCGAGCCAACGAGTGTGGTGCAATACAATACCGAAATCCCAACTCAACTGCAAGTACAGAGTGAACCAACACAGTCTGGTTTATCAGCTGCCACATCTATTTCTCAAGCAGCGCCAACTGAAGTAATTTTACCAACAAATACGCCTCAATCCATTGACGTTATTGAAGAGCTACCCGCTGATATTCCAGTCTTCACTCCAAACAATGGGGATGTCACCAAAACTACTGCTGAAGGTACTTTGATGATTTCATATTCAACCAGTGAAGAAAGTGTATTAGTAGCAACTTTCTTTACTGAAGAAATGAAAAAGCAAAATTGGAATTTGATCAGTACATCAGAAATGTCTGCCCAGAATATGGTCATGTATGC
>JACZIY010000119.1 GCA_014860845.1 Anaerolineaceae bacterium | reverse complement strand
AGTGCTGCTTATGCATATGCAACGCGTCTGGATCCTGAATACGCGGAAGGTTGGGCTTTGTATGGAAATGCATTAATCAATTCTGGTAAAGATGGCTATTCGGCTTTGAACAAAGCTATAACCATTTCACCTAAATCGATTATTGCCAGAGCTTATTTAGCTTCTTATTGGCGATCACAGAGTGATTTTGAGCGCAGTCTGGAGATGTATCAGGAATTATCCAGTGAAGAGCCTGGACAGGCTATCTGGCAACAAGAATTGGGAAATACGTACATCCAGGCAGGAAATGTAGAAAAAGCATTACAGGCATTTGTAAAAACCACAAAAATAGAACCTGGAAACTCATATTATTGGATTAATCTTGCACGCTTTTGTGGAGAATACAAGATTGAAATTCAAGAAATTGGTTTGCCAGCTGCAAGACAGGCTCTCCTGATCGATGAAAAAAATTGGGAAGCTTTTGATACATTAGGATGGCTGTTTTTGCTATTGGAGGATTACACAACAGCAGAACGTTTCTTATCTTCTGCCTATAATGAAGCTCCTGAATCTGCATTGGTAAATTTGCATTTGGGACAACTCTTTTATTTCCAGAACAAAACACAACTTTCCACTTATTTTTTGAAACGCTGCATCGAATTTGCTGAAAATGACGCGTTAATTCAATTGGCAAATAAATTCCTTAGCCCATGAGTACATTCCCAAATTCATGTTAAAATCTTTCCAATGAAAAGAATGATTATTCCTTTGCTACTGGTCGTCTTGCTAAGCGCCTGTTCAGTTTTGGATGTGGTTTTTCCAAAGAGTACAGAGATTCCTCCTGTGGGAACAGTTTTATTCAGCGATTCTTTTTCGTCGAACGAAAGTGGATGGAATACCTGGAATCAGAATGGCTCTTATGTGATTTATCAGGCGGATGGTTTGCGTTTTTTTGTTGACAAACCGCATCTGGATTTCTATTCAAAACCGGGTTATGAATTTACCGATGTTCGGATTGAAGTAGAAGCCATTAAGATCGCTGGACCGGATAATAATACCTTTGGTGTTATTTGTCGGATGCAGGATGAAAAGAATTATTATGCTTTTGTGATCAGCAGTGATGGCTACGCCGGAATCATTAAAGTGGAAGAAGGGGTATACCAGTTGATCAATAGCGAATCCATGGAATTTGCCCCGTCCGTTCGTCAAGGTGAAGCCATTAATTATCTGGTAGTAACCTGTCAGTATAATTTTTTGAAGTTGGACATTAATGGAGAAAACCAGTTTTCTATCCAGGATAACAGCTTTACACATGGTGATGTAGGGTTGATTGCAGGCAGTTTCGAAGAACCTGGTGTGGATATTTTCTTTGATAATCTAACTGTTTTTCAACCATAAGGTTTTTTGTTATGAACGTTTATTTTGATACGATTGGTTGTCGTCTCAACCAGAGTGAAATTGAAATGATGGCTTCTCAATTCAGAAGGGCAGGGCATATTGTCGTGGATGATGCTGGCAATGCAGATCTGGTAGTTGTCAACACCTGTGCGGTGACCAGTGCAGCAGCCTCTGACTCGCGACAAAAAATTCGGCAAGCAGCGCATAAAGGAGCTGGTCAAATTATTGCGACCGGGTGCTGGGCGACTCTGGAGCCGCTAGCAGCACTGAACTTGCCAGGGGTTGAGAACGTGGTTTTAAATGAGAACAAAGACAATCTGGTATCCGATTTTTTGCATATTACACCTTTGATATTTGATCTGGAACCACTGGCAAGAGAACCTTTACCGGGGGAGTACATGAGAACGCGAGCTTTTTTAAAAGTTCAAGATGGCTGTGATAATTTCTGCACGTTCTGCATCACCAAAGTAGCCCGTGGAAAAGGAGTCAGTCGACCCCTGGCTGAAGTCATGGTGGATGTCAAGAATGCACTGGATGGCGGTGTGAAGGAAATCGTTCTGACCGGTGTGCATTTAGGTTCGTGGGGAAAAGATATCGATCACACATTACACCTGAGAGATTTAATTGAGAAGATTTTAAAGGAAACCAACGTTCAGCGGTTACGAATTTCCTCACTGGAGCCGTGGGATCTAGGGGAGTCTTTCTTCAGCCTGTGGGAAGATCCCAGATTATGTCCACACTTACATTTACCTTTGCAATCGGGATCGGCAACCATTTTGAAACGAATGGCGCGTAAAACGACCCCAGAAAAGTACATGCAGATTGTTCAGGATGCCAGAGCAGTGGTACCTGATATAGCCATCACGACCGACATGATCGTTGGTTTTCCGGGAGAGACCGATGAATTATTCGAAGAATCGATGGAATTTGTTCGGCAGGTGAATTTTGCGGGAGGACACATTTTCCCATTCTCCGCCCGTCCGGGTACCGCGGCTGCGACTTATGATCAACAAATTCCAAAAGCAATCCGGAAACGACGATCGGCCGCCATGCGCGCGCTTTTCGCCGAGATGACGCACAAGTACCAATCCGCTTTTCTGGGAAAAACCGTCGAGGTTTTGTGGGAGGGTGGCGAACAGATGTCAGATGGCAGGTGGTTGATGAAAGGTCTGACCGGAAATTATTTGCGCATAGCCACTAAGACTACTACAGACTTGGCCAATCAAGTAACCCGAACGAAAATAACCACTTTTTCAGAGCATGGATTGAATGGAGAAATTACCAATTAAAACCAAAAAAAGACCGCCAGCTATGGCGGTCTTTTTGGTAATCTAATCGATTATTATTTTACGATGATCGTAATGGGCAGGTTGCAGAGCACATTGCTACCTTGGGATAAAGCCCAATTGGTGGTGTAGGTACCGGCTTTTAGTGGGGCGAGCATATCCACCCTGATTTTCACTGAGTCACCAGATTTCACCGTCTCATTGAAGTCATACAGTGATTCATATTTGTGCAGCTCAGTTCCTCGAATGTATTTGTAATCCATGGTTCCT
>JACZIY010000118.1 GCA_014860845.1 Anaerolineaceae bacterium | reverse complement strand
CCCTCATCATGATTTTGAATTGTTGATTTCGATTCAATATTTTTCCAATAATATGCATCAACCTAATTTTCTATCAGTAATTTCAATTTTTTTTATCAACGTGGGCAAAATTATATCATTAACTCTGATGACCCGATAATTTATTTTAGTAGCATTTCCAAAATTTACCCGGTTCTTTTTGCCTGCTTTTTCTCAACACCTGTCATAAACCGCTCCCAATTGATGATGAAGCGTTCGTGTTCACCTTCGGCAATTTTTTCAACCTCATCCCAGGCATCCACTTTAAATAATAACCTGCGTCCCTGAACTTCCATCAACTCTGCCCGAATCCGAACCTGCATACCCACCGGTGTGGCCGCCATGTGCTTTATGTGAATCATCGCACCTACTCCACTTTGACCGGGTTCCAGAAAAGGTAAGACAGCGCCATGTGCAGCCGTTTCCATTAAGCTCACCAGATAAGGAGTACTCAATACCGGTACCAGTTGCCCAATTTCAGAGTCCTTTTCTATGGCTGCGGCAGTATGTTCTGCTTCAACAATCATCGAAAATTCATGGATTAATCCAGGTTCAATCGCCATTTCCACCTCAAGAATTGTTTACAACAACTTACCGGCAGCTCTGGCGCGTTTCAGTAAACGTTGTGCGCGAATAATTACCGGCAGATCGACCATGACTCCATCCAGCGCAAAAGCTGCCTGTCCATTTTTGTCACTCTCTTCAAATTTTTCTATTAATTGTAATGCGTAGGCAATTTCTTCATCATCCGGTGTGAAAGCTCGCTGAACAGGTTCAATCTGATTGGGGTGAATAATCTGCTTCCCTGAAAATCCCAATTTCAGGCTTTGCGAAGCTTCCTCCTCTAAGGCATGCACATCAGAAAAATCTGAGGTAACCATATCGATCGCCTGTAAATTGAATGCGCCAGCATGCAGCACTACTGCGCTGCGGGCATAGAATAATTCCCAGCCAGCCCGTGTTCGAACAGCATTAATATCCGTTGCCAGATCTTCACCGCCACAAATCAAAGCATCCAGCCTGAGATCAGACTGTGCAATTTCCTTTAAATTTATGATCCCTAATGCATTCTCAACAATCGCCAGAATACATATGGAATTATTTTCCCAGCCCTGTTCATTTTCAAAATCAGCCAGGATTATGCTCAGTTTCTGCACATCCTCTGCTGTTTTAGTTTTTGGTAAGAGAATGCCATCCGGTTGCGAGGGTAATACCATTTCCAGATCCCCTTCTGCTAACCCGGATGAAAAAGGATTGATGCGCACCAGCCGTTCCGATCCATTAAAGTCCAGTTCAAGCAGAGATTTGGCAACCATCTCCCGCGCTACATTTTTACAGGACATAGAAACGGAATCTTCCAGATCCAGAACGACAGAATCTACAATCAACTCAGTTGCTTTTTTGATTTTGTATTCATCGTCACCGGGCATGTATAATAAAGCTCGACGTGCACGCATAGGCTCCTCCTGATGGAAAAATTATATCATCTCAGCGCAGTATCAGGGTTTCCTGGCCAGTCTACTTTTGAAAAAATCATAGTTTAAAGGATTAATTATGAA
The DNA here is from genome assembly GCA_014860845.1 of Anaerolineaceae bacterium. The sequence continues at coordinate 7,923 of JACZIY010000118.1, read as the reverse complement.
AGCTATTCAGATTCTTCCTCCCAATTATCTTCCGTCAGGTAAATTTGATTTAAAAAACCTGAAACAAATCATCATCTTGAATCTGATTGGATTAGTTTTATTGGTTTTTTCCATCTGGTTTTTTGGTTGGATTGCCAATCAAATCCGAACCGGATTTGACACATCCTTTTCCATCGAAATTTCCAGTATTCCTTCAGCGCTGCTTGCTCTAGGAAAATTACTACTCACCATTATTCTCGTTCTTGCCTTGCATGAAGCAATCCATGCGCTTTTTTTCTGGATATTCAGTCGACAAAAACCGCTTATCGGCTTTAAGGGTTTTTATGCGTTTGCAGCCATGCCAGGTTGGTATTTTCCCCGTAACCAATATCTGGTGATTGGGATTGCCCCATTAATCCTGATTACGCTCATGGGAATCTTCTTTCTGGCAGTTTTGCCAGTCTCAATCCTAAATCTGGTTCTGGTTGCCCTGGTCATCAATACCTCCGGAGCCGTCGGGGATCTCTATGTCGTCATCTGGTTACTCTCCAAACCTAAAGCAACAATCGCACGCGATATGATCGACTCCATTGAATTTTATGTGCCTGATGAACCACAAATCAATCAAGATTACTAATGAAAACACGTAACGAAAATTTGTTCCTATCAATGAAACAATAATTTTTTAAATTTAAAAAGGTTGATACACTTTAATTCTGGATGTTTTATACCGGGATCCTTTGATGAAGTTGGAGGTGTCAACCATATACTCTCTTTAAATTCTAATGTGACAATATCTGCGATAAAAATTGCTGTGTGCGCGGATGCTGAGGGTGATCAAATACCTCACCAGGCGTACCATGTTCCACGATCTGACCAAAATCCATAAAGACCACTTCATCCGCTGCAGCGCGAGCAAATCCCATCTCATGAGTTACTACCACCATGGTGATCCCTTCTTTTGCCAGTAGCAGCATCACATCCAATACTTCTTTGATCATTTCGGGATCCAATGCGCTGGTGGGTTCGTCAAACAGCATGATTTTCGGTTTCATGGCCAAAGCGCGAGCAATCGCCACGCGTTGCTGTTGCCCACCAGATAGTTGTGCGGGATAAGCATCTGCCTTCTCTGCAATGCCAACTTTTATAAGTTGTTGCATAGCAATTTCCTTGGCTGTTATCTTGTCGGTTTTTCGCACAATTCGTTGCGCTAGTGTTACATTTTCCAAAACACTCAAATGGGGATATAGATTAAAGGATTGGAAAACCATCCCAATCTCGGAGCGGATGCGATTAAGTCTCATTTGATCACCAATCAGGTGTTCCCCATCCACCCAAATCTCTCCCTGACTCTCCACCTCCATGTGGTTCATGCATCGTAACAAGGTAGACTTTCCAGAACCACTGGGTCCGACAATCACAACCACTTTGCCAGGATAAACATTCAGGCTGACACCATTCAAGGCGACAACTTTTCCAAATACTTTGTAAACATCTTTGACTTCAATCATTGGTCTAGCGCTCATCCTGGCGAACCCTCCTCTCAATGTATTTCACGACCAGCGATAATATGATGGTCATGCACAGATATAAGATTGCCAGTATGGTATAGGCTTCTTCAAATCGGAAGGACCGCCCGGCATACAGGCGTGCCACCTGGGTTATATCACGCACGGCTAACACCGATACTAAGGAAGAATCCTTCAACATGGCCACAAAGTCATTGCCCAATGCCGGCAAGACATTACGAATTGCCTGAGGTAAGATGATATAGATCATCGCCTGTCCGCTGCTCATGCCTTGAGATCGGGCTGCTTCCATCTGTCCTTTGCTCACTGACTGAATTCCAGCACGGAAGATCTCCGCGAGAAAAGCTCCATAAGTTACAGAGAGCGCGATGATCGCCCGCACATTCATTTCGATCGCTTTATTCTCCAAAGCTAAAAATGGGCCAGCGATCCAATTCCAACCCTGAGTCTGAAACCAATGCCCGAGTTCATTCATTCCACCCACCACAACGGGGATTGCAACAAATGCAATAAAGAAGATCAGCACCAGCATGGGCACACCGCGGATAAACTCCACATACAGAGTTGCTAGATTTTTAAAGAAAACATTATGAGAGATTCGGCCTAAACCCGTTATCAACCCCAGAAATAAAGCGATAACGAATGCAATCAGGGTGGTTCGAATAGTAATTCCCAAACCAGCTTTGATGAAATTAAATGCTTCTGTATATGAAGGTTGGATGGCTATCGCAATAAACGTGCCAATTAATATCAGGATTAACGCCACAAACCACCAGGGAAATTGGGACAATCTTTCTTTGATGGTTGGTTTCCCTAAATTATCCGGAGTGGGGTTCATTTCAATAGATGTGCTTTGATTCATGATCGATCCTGTTCCAGCAATATAATTGCTCATCCGTTCATGATTTTATTTTCATGAGAAAATAAACAGGAAGGGATTGAAGTCCCTTCCTGTTCTTCATCACTTAATCTTCTAGTAAAATATCATCATAGGTGATATCAAATTCAGGTCCAAAATAACGGACATTCAAAGCAGCTAAGAAACCATCTGCCATCATCGACTGAATTGCCTGGTTGACCGGATCGACCAGATCACTACCGAGTGGGTAGATGAAACCTAACTCATCACTGCTGATTGCCGGCCCAATGAGTTCCAGTTGCTCTGCATTTTCGCCCATATAGCCCATCCCAACTACCTCATCAATGATCACTGCATCCACATCACCGGCCAATAAGGCCTGGATGGCAAAGGGGAATTGCTCAAAAGCGCTGATGCGATCCTCAGGTAAATATTCTGTGGCAGTTTCATAATTAGTGGTATTGGATTGTGTACCCATTTGAAGATCGGTCTCAGCAAAAGCTTCAATCGAATCAAAGCGGGTTTCACCCATTCGAACCAGCAAGCGTTGCTGAATATTGATATAGCCAATCGAGAAATCCACCACTTCCTGGCGATCGGGAGTGTTGGTGATACCATCACCAGCAGCATCAAACTGTCCATTAGAAACAGCCTGAATCATGCCATCCCAGGCAGCTTCTACGAATACCGGGGTACAGTGCAGGCGGGTGCAAATCTCATTCCAGGCATCATAGTCCCAACCACCCGGCTCGCCCGTCTCAATGGAAATGTAGTTGAATGGCAGGTAAGCGTTTTCAACAGCGATGGTGATCTCCTGACAGTTCAGGTCAACGACAGCTGTATCCGCACTTCCCAGACATCCCTCCGGGTCAGCAGCAACAGGTTCTTCCACTGGTTCTTCAGCAGCGGGAACTTCTGCAACAGGTGCCTCTGATTGTGGTTCTTCGATGGCCGGTGCAGTTGGTTCGTTGGTACTGGCACAGGCAGACAACAACAAAGTTGCGATCAATATAAGGTTTACAATTAATACGTTTCTTCTCATCACTTTTTCTCCATTCATTAATTTGTTTTTTTCATTAAACGGTTCCTTTGGCAATTACCGTTCTTTCAACACTAACCCGCTCATGAGCAAGCCCTGACAATCTGGTTTTAGAAAATCAGTTTTTGAGTTATTCTGTAATGTTTTTTTCGTTGCACCTCCATCTCGCTCCTTTAAAAAAATTTTCCATTGCCCAAAGACAGACTCACCGGAAAATAAACAAGAAAAGCCTTCCCCAGAAGGAAGGCTTTTTTTTCAAGTACGTTCTTGGAATTATTGAAATTCTGCTAAACGAAAACTAGCCGCTCCTTCTGGGAGAAGTTCGGATGATGACGCTTAGCCTTCTTAACAATCATTTGGAATTTCATAGTTTGACTTTTATACACTTTTTAGAATGATCTGTCAAGTAATTTTGGGAAATTGATTTTGGGGATTTATTTGCGAATTGATTTTTCAAAGACAAAATATCCATAATAATATATCTTGACAGCCGTACAAAATCGCTGCATTATGTATAGCAAGAGGTGTGAAATGAAAGACACAAAATTTACTGTCAGAGTTTCTCGTGATCTTTTGGAAAATGTAAAAGTTTTCGCAGAAAAAAATAACACAACGTTAACTGAACTGATAGAGTCATTTCTAAAGAATATTCCATCTCAATTTCCTTTAGAAAATGCCCCTATTGTACGCAGATTAAGTGGTTCATTTCCAAAAAATTTATCTATACAGGATTACAGAGATCATCTTGAAGACAAATATGGAAAACAAACCAAGTGTATTACTTGATCTAAATATTTTATTAAATGTTTTTCAAAAACAGGAACCGTTTTATGAGAACTCTGCAAGAGTTTTGGCGATTGTTGAATCAGGTTTAATCAAAGGTTACATTTCTGCACACAGTATTACCACTTTGTATTATCTTTATCAAAAGGGAAAATCAGTTTCTGATGCCAAGGCGATTATGACTAACCTCTTACAATTCTTGTTGATTGCTCCAATTGATCAAAATACCATCGAACAGGCACTCAATCTGAATATAAAGGATTTGAAGATGCAGTTCAAATGATCGCAGCAATTCAATGTAAGGCAGATTGTTTGGTTACAAGAAACCCTAAGGAATTTCAACCCTCTTTGTTGCCAGTCATGCAACCTTTGGATTATCTCAGCTCAATCTCTAACCTTCTTAAATAAACAACATCCCGTTTCTGCAGTAGAGACGGGATGTTTTCTTCAGTTATGCGCCTTTGAGCATTCTCCTTCTGAAAACTCGCTTCAGTATCAAGAACAATGGCACTGACAACAGGTAGATTATCAGTGTGATCATATTGGGTACCATTCGCACGGAATCATCCAGAAGCTGTCGGACCAGATCCACATCATATAAAAACGCCCTCAGCAATTCAGCGATCAAAACAAAAAGCACACCACCTGCAACCGGTATAATGAAAATCCAGGGATTACGCGTACCTGTTCCAGCCTTTGTAACCGGGATTAATAAAAACGCGACCAGGATAAAGAATGCAATCATGCTGATATCCAACTTTGTCACATAAAAACTTTGCTGCGTTTGTTCCAGCCACAACATGAAACTTGCGCCTACAACCATTAGAATGAAGGCGATTAAGCTATCGAATAAATCCAGTAGTGCCAGTCGATATGGTTTTGCAAAGGAACTCATAATCTCCTGTGAAAACGATTGCGGATCACCAACCACAGATGCAACTGGTTTCCCCGATTCTTGGGCTGAAAGCAATAATTCGAGAATGTCTTCAATGACATCTTTTTTGGTTACCGCAGAAAGTTGAGAATTCGCCACGGCATCTTTGATGATTTCGTATTGTTCATAATATTCCCGATTCAACAACTTTTCGTATTTCTTTTTCTGAATTTTTGAAAAATAGACCACAAATACCGATAGAACACTGATTATTATGATTGCTGCCAATGCTACAGCCGGTAACCTTTCCCCATTGGATTGCCCGGTGATCTCCCAAAACACGATACTGGCAATCACCAATAACGCCAATACAATAGAACTGACCAACAAAGCTTTATTTCTGGTTGTCATGATCATCAACCTCCATCACCTCATTTACCATCTTCATCATCCGCTGCCAGGTTTCCTGAAATTCCTGTAAATTAACCTGTCCTTCCTGTGTCACAAAATAATACTTGCGCATAGGACCAAAAGGCGAAGGGCGTTTCTCGACTTTCAAATGCCCCTTATTTTCCAGCCTTGTCAGAATTGGATACACTGTCGCCTCATTGACATCAAACCCAATTTCATTTAACCTTTCGACAGTTTTGTAACCATACAGCTCTTCTTCTGAGATAATCTTCAGAATGCAACCTTCCAATATTCCTTTCATCATTTGGGTGTCGTTATTCATTCCACCTCCTTCTACGCATTACATAGTAGTGATTGATATTATTGTACACCTACTACTATGTATTGTCAAGTAGTAGATTCGAGTTTATATGGGTAGTTTTTGAAATAGAAAATAATTCAGCTCATGAATTTACCCAGGCACTTTATTGATTGTATTATCTGGAAATCTGCTATAATTTTTTCTTGTCCATCTTGTAACATCCAAGTATCTTCTTTTTTTCTAAACAGGATCTCCATGAATACACAATTAAAAAATAATGCTGTCTGGTTATTATTACCTACCCGTACAATATTCTTTCTGGTTGCACAGGCATTCATTGCTTTAATGCTACTGATCGTTTCAGGTATCTCTGATTGGCAGGCATCAGCTGCCTGGTGGCCAATGGCGGTTGCCCTGGCAGATATATTTTGCCTTTTCTTACTGATCCGCTGGTACAGAAAAGAAGGCAAAAACTTCTTTTCTGAATTTCGAATTGTTCGGGAATCATTCTGGAAAGACTTGGGATTCGTTTTGCTTTCTTTGGTCATTGGTGGCCCATTGTCTGTATTACCCAATATTTTGTTGTCTACCTGGCTGTTTGGCAATCCAGAAGCAACCTTGGAATTATTTGTTGGCCCATTACCACTCTGGGCTGTAATTATATCTGCAGCGTTTTTCCCTCTAGGGCAAGCGCTTACGGAAATCCCAATGTATATGCGCTACATCGCTCCAAAATTTGAAAATAAATCTGCCTCCGGGTATGGATTGAAACCATGGTTGGCAATTGGTTTAGCAAGCATATTCCTCAGCCTGCAACACATCACTGCCCCATTAGTATTCGATCTGCGCTTTATTCTTTGGCGCGCATTAATGTATCTGCCCTTTGCAATCTACGTAGGTATTCTCATTCGTTGGCGACCACGATTATTACCTTTTATCTGTATAATTCATTTGCTGATGAATCTATCATTTGTTTTCATGTACATGGTACCGAACATTTCATAATTGATAAAAAAATCAATTGGTATTTCGCTATTATATGTCGAAATGAATAATTGTTTTATTGACCGAAGCTGGGGGAAGAACCTATAATTTGGATCGTTTTGCTAAATAAGGAGCACCCATGATTAGAATTACAAAAAAAGTTTTCACCGACCTTTCCATTTTCATGATTGGCCTTGGTTTACTAATAGGAGTTGTTTTTCCTTTTTTCGTCTCATGGATGGGCATTCCACGTGAATTTGTTATGAAACCCTGGTTTTTTATCGCCTGTGTTACTGCAGGTATTATTGTTGGTGCGTTGAATATCAGTTTAGCCCGAACTGTTGTAGGTTCACGCCTTAAATTATTAGGCAATCGTATGCAATATGTGACCAAGAACTTAAAGGCAATCAAAGCAGGCCGCAATGACGTAGATTGTGATGCAGAACATTGCATGATCAAAGTCGATTCGGAGGATGAAATTGGGCATAGCACCTCTGCTTTCAACGAGCTTGTTGAGACACTCTTTCAATCCATTGAAACTGAAAATTCACTCAACGCTTTTAACCAATTACTTGGCAGCCAATTGGCATTGCGTGATCTTACCGAAAAAGCACTTCACCAACTTCTTTTATATACGGGAAGTGCAGCTGGTGCAATGATGATAGAAAATGATGGATCTCTTCAAATATCAGCATCGCAAGGCATTAAAAACGTGAATTCCCTTATAGCGAGTGATCATGTTAAAAGTGCTTTACGGGATGAAAATCGCATCCAGATAAGTTTGCCAGAAGACGTGCAGGTGGATGGCATATTGACAGAATTTCGCCCCAATGAAATTATCATTGAACCAATTCTTTACAAAGAAGTGATCCTTGGATTGATAATTTTGGCCACAAATAAAAATTTCAGTCAAGATTCGTTGACTCGATTGAATCTTTTTGGACAGGGATTAGCGCTTGCGTTACACAATGCATTATTATTTGATCGGTTGGAACGATTGGCAGCCCTCGATTCATTAACAGGCATTTACAACCGCCGCTTTGGGATGACTCGATTACATGAAGAATTTGGTCGTTCTTTACGAGCAAACACCCCTATGGGTGTAATGATGATGGATCTCGACCATTTCAAACAGGTGAACGACACTTACGGCCATCTAACAGG
>JACZIY010000117.1 GCA_014860845.1 Anaerolineaceae bacterium | reverse complement strand
TTTGAATCCGTGGGTGGGGGTTTGGAAAGTTACCGGTTTGCAAAACTAATCATAGTTCAGGTCTTGCTGTCCACGAATTTACAGGGTGCCATGGATTCACGAATTCACCTTCAGGGCTGTTGTGTTTGAATGGGGGAGATGCTCAAATTGTGCTAATGAGGAATTTTAAGAACTTGCCTGGAGGTTTTCAAAGATTTTCATCGTCCTTCATGGAACCACAAAAAAATCAGAATTTTTTCGCGCCAGAGTCCATTGTGCCGGTCAGGAAGGCAGGTCGGGGACCGCGTCGGTACGTGGGAATGCTTCCTGTGAAGATGTGTAATCCTGTAAATCCTGATATGAGATGACGTAAACGGTTGATTGTAATATGTAAATAAATCTTGCAATCCAGAACCTAATAATCCTGAAAATCCCAGTTCGGACTTTTTTCCGTGATGATTGTAAATTGACATGCACAGGGTGGAGGTATAAACAAGGTGAAATGCACTTTTGGTGATACGAGGGAGGGGTGTTTTTCAAAGATTGGTGTGTGTTGGTTGACCGTTAAGTGCAATGCACCAGATTGGGGTAGAGTGCAATGCACCGGAGAAAAAAGGTGCCGGGTTCGGATGTAGAAGGGGTATGAACGTTCGCTACGATGTTGTTTCCGAACCCGGCATGATCTGATTAAAGCTCTGTTAAAGGAATCCCGGTGAAGCGTGAAATAGCGCGTAATTCCGGTAGGATATCCCCATAGGTCAACACAACATGATGTTCCCAACCATCATCCAGCATGGTCTGGACCACGTCACGGGCAGGCTGTTTGACGGTTTGTGCCCAGCCACCAGCACGCCGTAGTTGCACTTTCTTGTCGAGCATCTCGACGCTGATCGCCAGGATACGGAATTGTTGGTGATGATAACCAAAGCGCACCATGGTACCGCGACCTGGTTTGAGGGTAAACTGTACCTCGCGACCTTCTTCGCCATAGCGAATTTCCTGGGGATCCCGTGCCAGGCTGGGGGCACCCCCATAATGCCAGAGCGCCAGTGCATTGGATTCATCGTCCCAGGCGCTGATATCGGCAAAGAAAGGTGTTGAACCAGTCAATCCATGCAGGATCGCCATGGTCAGGGCAGCGTTGACATCGCCTTCGGGTGCAAGTAGGAATCCCTGTTCCAGTAGCCAGCCTAAACCGGGCCAGATACCTCCAGGATCCTCGAGTCCCATGATCTCAGGCCAATCTTTAATGGCAAACAAGCCATGCCCACTGCGTTCTAATACGGCACCCAGTGCAGCGTAATATTTCTCAATTGATT
>JACZIY010000116.1 GCA_014860845.1 Anaerolineaceae bacterium | reverse complement strand
TCCCGATGGTTCATCTGATATTTTAGTCATAATACCAATCATTCGGTTGGTCGGCATTGTGTACCCCCCTACTCCTAATTCAATTAATCGAATTTCACGGGAAGGTTGAATATAAGATGATAATAAAAATCCATCCTCCTCATGAAAATCAAGATTAACTAGTGACATTTGAGGTTCATTCACCATACCAATTCTTTCTGTGACACCATAAGTATTGACTAAAATATCAATGAAAAGGTTTGTTCCTGCATCAGAAAGACCTGAATTCTGTAAAATAACTGGTGTTCCAATTCCTCCTGCCGCAATAATAACAAAATCCGATTCGATGTTCATCGTTTGATTATTATTCCGAACAATGACTCCTTTAGATTTTCCATGATCTATAATGACTTTTTCCACTTCAGAATTAAATATGGCATCAGCCCCGAATTTCTGGGCATCAACCAGATGATTATATGAAGTCCACTTTGCTTCATTGAAACAACCCATTGAACAATGACCACAACTTTTACATTTTTCAACATCTACGAATTTTGGCATATTCTTAAAGTTATACCCAAGAGATTGCGCAGCTTCTTTTAAAATCAATCCTCCTTTTGAAATGAGTGCATCCGGGATTTCCTTTACTCCTAATTCTCTTTCACATTCAGCAAACTCATCATCCAAAACGATTTTGTGAGTCAATAATTCTTTCTCAAGGGATCGAACACCATTTGCCATGGAAACCATTGTGGTACCCCCAGCCATGAATGCACGATATATGATGACACCTTCTTTAGATTTTTTTGGGATTTTTGTTAGTTTATTACCATCATAAACTCTGACAGCATCTTTGAAAGTTCCTAATTTTTTTTCAACCTCTCCTTTCTCGATAATCAAAACTGACTTACCTTTTTTTGCCAATTCGTTTGAAATACATGCACCCCCAGCACCAGATCCAACCACAATATATTCATATTTTTTACTAATCATTCGTCCCTTCTTTTTTGGCTGCCAATCAATAATTAAAAAGAAAGCGGGAAAATTATCCGGCTTTCTTTTAGTTTGAAATGAATAGGCCTCAAGAGTGAAACTTCGGTATATATTATCAATAATATCAATTTTCTCATCGATTTACAATAAAAAATTGCTCAGGAAAAGGAATTTTTTATGAGGTAGAATTTAAATGTAATAAATTAGTAAATATAAATTTTCCAACAATTGTAGATTTAAAAAAATAACCAAATAAAAGAGAGTTTCATGGAAAACTGGATGTCATTACTCAAATTTAATCCGATTCCATATTTGGTAAATCGAAGTACTGATTCTATTCAATTTTTTGTAAACCAAGATTTACTTAACTTGAAAGTCAATTCAAATCAGGTATTGTGGCACCTACCAGAACCGCAAAAAATTCTCAAAAAGCAATTATCTGATGGCAGCTGGCCGCGAACGGACAAGAAACAATATCCTGCTGTCAAGCATCAACTCTTCGACACATGGCGTGCTGTCAATGAGCTGGTTGGAAAATATGGATTCACGAGAGAACATCCCCAGCTGGAAAAGGCATTTGAATTTCTTTTTTCCTGCCAGACAGAAGCAGGCGATTTCAGAGGTATCCTCGCCAATCAATATGCCACTTATTACACCGGTGCTATCCTGGCTACCATCATTGAAGCAGGTTATGAAGACGATCCCAAGGTAATTAGGTGTTTTGAATGGCTACTGTCCATGCGCCAGGACGATGGAGGTTGGTCCATTTCCATGATCACACACAAATTTGATCGGGAAACACAATACAAATTGCAAACAGAATTTCTCCCACCAGTAGAACCTGATCG
>JACZIY010000001.1 GCA_014860845.1 Anaerolineaceae bacterium | reverse complement strand
GTATTTTGTTAAGCATTTGTAAACTAACTATTCTTTTCTGGAATCCAGCAACACAATACCAGATCTTTTGCAGCTTTTACTTCATCTAATCTGCCAATTGGTGTGGTGTGAGGCGCAGTCTTTAAAAGGTCAGGTTGATTTTTTGCTTCATCAGCAATTTTCAACATAGCGTCTGCAAATAAATCAAGGGTTTGTTTGCTTTCTGTTTCCGTTGGTTCGATCATTAATGCTTCTGGAACGATAAGCGGGAAGTAGTTTGTCGGTGGATGGAAATTGTAGTCCATCAATCGTTTAGCTATATCCAATGCATGGATCCCAGGAGCATCTGACCAGTGTCCCTCTAAAACAAATTCATGCATACAAAGGCGATCATATGCTACCTTATAGGTGTCCTTGAGTAAGGTCATTAAATAATTTGCATTAAGGACTGAACCTTCAGCGATTTTCTTGAGACCTTCTTTTCCATACATACTGATATATGTGTAGGCTCTGACCATCATGCCAAAATGTCCAAAAAAGGCTTTCATTCTGCCAATACTCTTTGCCGGTTCAACAAAACCATACAAAGGAGGATAATCTTCCGATCCTTCTTCCAGAATTCCTACTGTTGGACAGGGTAAGAAATCTACCAGATGTGCTGCTACGCCAACCGGCCCCGAACCAGGTCCGCCACCACCATGTGGAGTGGAGAATGTCTTGTGTAAATTGAAATGCATAATATCGATGCCAAGATCACCTGGACGTACGACACCTAATAATGCATTGAGATTGGCACCATCTCCATAAACTAAACCACCAGCTTCATGAACAATATTGATTACTTCAACAACATCCTGTTCAAAAAGACCTAATGTATTTGGATTGGTTAACATCAATCCTGCTGTATTTTCATCACAGACTGCACGTAATGAATCGAGATCGACATTTCCATTTTTATCTGTGGCCACAGGAACGACGTCAAAACCGCTCATAGAAGAACTGGCTGGGTTGGTTCCATGTGCTGAATCCGGGATGAGCATTTTGGTTCGTTTAGCGTCTTTACGATCTTTGTGGTATGCACGTATTATCATTACACCAACGTACTCGCCATGTGCCCCAGCTGCTGGTTGTAATGTAACCCCAGGAAAACCACTGATCTCCCCAAGCCAATTCTGGAGATCATACATCAGCGCAAGACTACCCTGAACTGTCTCTACAGGTTGGAGAGGATGTACTTTTGCAAATCCTGCTAATCTGGCTGTGACCTCATTGATACGAGGATTGAATTTCATTGTACAGGATCCCAAAGGATAGTAACCCGTATCGATACAATAATTGAGTTGAGACAGACGTGTGAAGTGTCTGATCACATCAATTTCAGATACTTCCGGCATAGGAAGTTCATCACGAAGAAAATCCTTCGGTACATCAAATTCTGGAACATCACTGACCTGGAATTTTACACCAGCTCTACCAGGAGATGAGATTTCAAAAATTGTAGGCTCAGTCATTTGTCACCTCCTGTAAGATTTCAACCAGGTAATCAATGTCGTCTTTTGTATTCATTTCTGTAACAGCTAATAGCATGTGATTCTCTAATTCGGGATATTCATTGGATAAATCATAACCACCCAGGATATCATAATCAAGGAGTAATGAATTCAACTCACTGACTGGTTTAGGTGTACGAACAACAAACTCATTGAAAAACGCACCAGAATCAACAACTTCAAAACCTTTTAATTTCGAAATCTGATCCGCTGCATAATGTGCTTTATCGTAATTGAGTTTTGCTACTTGTTTTAAACCTTGTTTACCCAATAGGGACATATACACTGTTGATGTTAATGCTATCAATCCCTGATTGGTACAGATGTTTGATGTAGCTCTTTCTCTTCGAATATGTTGTTCACGTGCGGTCAAAGTAAGCACGTAACCTTTATTTCCTTTGTTGTCGACCGTTTCGCCAACCAATCTACCGGAAAGTTTTCGAATGAATTGATTTTTTGTTGCGAATAAACCCAGATAAGGACCGCCATAAGACAATGGTATACCCAGTGGTTGACCTTCACCTGTTACGATATCAGCATCAAATTCGGACGGGGGCTTGATCAACCCCAGGGCTAAAGGATTTACGGATACTGCCAGAATTGCACCAACAGTGTGTACTTGTTCCGCAAAAGCTTTGAAATCATTTATTCTTCCTAGAAAATCCGGATATTGGACATATACGATTGCAGTATCGTTATCAACCAATTGTAATAAATCTTCATTTGTTTGAAGACCATTCACAGCACTATCGCCTGTGATTAGGATTTTTTCATACCCTTGAAAATATGTTTTAATTGTCTCACGATAATGGGGATGAAGATATCTGGAAAGGATGAATTTGCTTCTTTTACCACGAAAATGATGATATGCCAAAACACAAGCTTCAGCAGCAGCGGTAGCACCGTCATAATGTGAGGCATTACTGACATCCATCCCAGTAATCGCCGCTACCAGTGATTGATATTCAAATATCGCCTGTAATGTTCCCTGGGATACTTCTGGTTGATAAGGGGTGTAAGCGGTTAAGAATTCTCCGCGAGTGATGATTGCATCCACTGAGGCGGGAATATAATGATTATAAGCACCAGCTCCGAGAAAACAGATCAGATCATCTGTTGAGTCGTTAGCGATGGCCAAATCTTTTAAATTTTGTAGTGCTTCCATTTCGGAAACGGCTTCAGGAAGATTTAGATCTGGATATCTGAATTCTTTCGGAACATCAGTAAACAAATCTTCAATTTTTGATAAGCCGATTTTTTGCAACATATCGTTGCGTTCGGCTTCGGTATTTGGGATAAACATTAGTGGTCTCGCTCTTCACAATAGGTGGTATATGCATCGGCGGTCATTAGAGAATCTAATTCTGATGGATCGCTCAACTCAACTTTAACCATCCATGCCCGTCCAAAAGGATCAGCATTTACCGCTTCAAAATCATCTGTTAAGGCTTCGTTAATTTCTACCACCTTCCCTGATACCGGGGATGAAACATCTGCAGCTGCTTTTACAGATTCGAGTGTGACAAGTGAGTCTCCCTTAGAAAAATCATCTCCCGGTTCAACAAGGAATTCTAAGTAAACAATATCTGAAAGTTGAGATTGGGCATAGTCAGATACACCAATTGTGGCAACATTTCCTTCTACGCTTACCCATTCATCGGTCTTTGCAAATTTAAAATTACTTGGATTCGACATTTTATTCTCCTTAAAATTTATTAAAATTTGTTTTAAAAATTTTCACGATTATTTGATTTAATAGATTCTACC
>JACZIY010000840.1 GCA_014860845.1 Anaerolineaceae bacterium | reverse complement strand
CTTCTATCCATTTTTAGGTTATCAGAAAGAAAAAAATTTGTCTATACAAATAAAAAAGGTTATTGTTTTGACCACTAAGAGTGTATATAATGATATAGATAATTTTCTTCATTATTTTGATACTTTTGGACGAGGAGTTTTTGAACGGGGGAAGTGGGGTGGAATAAATGAATATGATTGTAGAAACCGTTTTTGGTGTTATAGATCCTTAAGGAGAGGGACATGAAAAACAAAATCTTTATTTCTACCAGTATTATTTTGATCTTCATGATCACATCTACATTTGGCTCAGCTTTTGCGTCCGCAAACCCAACAGCCGAATCCTATATCATCGTGTTCAAAGATACGGTCAATCCTGGAGTTGAGGTTCCTGAATTTGCCAAGGCATATGGATTACAACCTGGTTTTGTGTACGAGCATGCCTTAAAAGGTATGTCAGCCATGATCCCGGATGGGAGGTTGGTAGCGCTGCAGCATGATCCGCGTGTCGCCTATGTGGAAAGGGATTTGGAGCACCATATCGAAGCGCAGACCGCACCCACCGGCATCCAGCGAATTTTTGCGGATGAGAATTCGACGATTGATATAGACGGTGCTGATGACTACCGTGTGGATGTGGATGTAGCCGTCATTGATACGGGTATTGATTTCCAACACCCGGACCTGAACGTGGCAGGCGGGGTCAACTGTACAGTTAGCATATTCTCTCCCAGATGTGATCCTGGTGGGGATGATGACCATTACCATGGTACCCATGTGGCCGGAACGATTGGCGCTATCGACAATGGCTCAGGGGTTGTGGGCGTGGCACCCGGCGCACGTCTATGGGCAGTCAAAGTGCTGAATAAACGTGGGAGTGGATACAGTTCCTGGATTGTCGCAGGCATTGACTGGGTTGCAGCAAACGCCGCTACGATCGAGGTTGCCAATATGAGCCTGGGCGGCAGTGGTTTCAGCCAGGCAGAATATGATGCCATTCAAGGGGCAGTTAACAAAGGTGTTGCTTTTGCCGTGGCAGCCGGCAACGAGGATGATGATGCCAACAACTACAGTCCGGGTGGTTTCGTCAATGTCCTATCTGTCAGTGCGTTGGCTGATTTCAATGGTCTTCCTGGTGGAGGAGCGGCATACACTTGTCGCGCCGATGTGGATGATACCCTGGCCGACTTCAGCAACTGGGGACCGGAAGTAGACATCGCCGCACCCGGTGTGTGTATCCTATCTACCTATCCACTGGAGAAGGGTGAATATGGCACCATCAGCGGTACTTCCATGGCCAGCCCGCATGTGGCGGGGGCTCTGGCATTGTTAGCCAGCCGTAACAACCCTGCTAATGCGACAGATGTTTATGCTTTATATAACACCATCAAGAATAATGGAAATTATGACTGGACAGATGACTCGGGTGATGGCATCAAAGAGCCGTTACTGGATGTGAGCAATGCAGCTATCTTCAACCCGGTGCTTGTCCCTGGAAGTGGCGGTGTTCCAACCAATAACCCACCTACAGCCAATTTTACTTTCAATACTTCCGGCCTGACAGCCATCTTCTCTGATTCGAGCTCAGACTCGGATGGTACGATTGCATCCTGGACCTGGAGCTTTGGGGATGGTGGAACTTCAACAAATCAAAATCCATCACACACCTATGCAACTGTCGGTACCTATACGGTCAACCTGACGGTGACGGATGATGATGGTGCAACACACTCCACAAGTAAATCCGTAACTGTATCCGAACCATCAACCGGTCAAACCATCACAGTTGCATCCTTAACAGGTAGTAGCTCCACGGTTAACAAAAACTTCTGGAAGGCAACTGTCACGGCGATAATCGATCCAGTGCTGGCAGGTGCTACAGTCGCTGGCACATGGAGTAACGGCAAAGCATTCAGCTGCACAACTGATTCTGCTGGACAATGCGCTGCTTCACAGACTTTAAGCACAAAAACAATAGCCTCGATCACTTTGACGATCACAAATGTTGTTCTTTCGGGTTATGAATACGTGGCAAGTGATACCACTGAAACAGTGACTAAACCCTGACAGCAACATGTGAAAACAGACTGAATACGGATTTCCTCTTTTAAGTCAAACTTTCCGGTGGTGAGTATCTCTCACCACCGGTAGCATTTTGTCTTATCTAATTTGATTTCTTAACCGATTTTTATATCAACTTCAGAATTCTGTAAATTTTCTTCTGCCGAACCGGGACCTACCATGATCTGATACTCACCTTCTTCCAACACCCAACCAGGTTTGTTCACATCATAGTAGCGCAAATCCTCCAGCAGCAACGGGATGATCACCTCCACTTTTTGCCCTGCTGGGATAAACACCTTTTCAAAGCCTTTCATCAGCTTTTTTTGTCGCTCCACCTTCGAATCGGGTTTGCTTACGTACACCTGTACCACCTCTGCGCCATCCCTTTCGCCAATGTTTTTAACAGTGACGGTCACTTCAAGATGATCCTCTTTGCGTGTCACTCGCAAATCGCTGTATTCGAAGTTGGTATAGCTCAATCCAAAACCAAAGGGGTACGCTGGCCGATGCCCGTTCTTATCCAGCAGGGTGTAGCCATGGTAGAGATCATAGGTGATTTCTTTGTCGTTGCTGCTGAAGTATGGGAGATGCTCCACGCTGGTGGGGATGGAAAATGGCAGCTTGCCACTGGGATTAACCTCACCGAACAGGATGCGTGCCAGAGCAGTACCGCCTTCCATGCCGGCATACCAACTATAAACGATAGATGGAATATCCTTTACCCATTCCTCGATCATGATCATGCTGCCAGTCACCAGGCACACCACCGTGTTGGGATTGATGCCAGCCACAGCTTCAATCAGCTGGATTTGTTCTGCCTTTAACGATAGGGATTGGCGGTCGCCACCCGGTGCCATGCCTTCCTGAATCTGGAAGGTTGAGATGCCCAGCTTTTTGATTAACTTCACCAGTGCGGCTTTGAGTGGTTTACGCATCTGCTGGTATCCGGCAATGATCGGGTCAAAAATCTCATCCAGGCTGCTGGGGGAAGTATATTCACCTTCATCGTTGTAGTCATTCCCGACAACAACAATCACCGCATCGACTTCACCTGTCAGTTGTCTGGCTTCCGTCAGTTGAGTTTCGTCGCGATGAAGTACCTCCACCTTGTTACCC
>JACZIY010000839.1 GCA_014860845.1 Anaerolineaceae bacterium | reverse complement strand
CAATTGAAGTAATGCGAGCTAATATAGAGTTTTATAATAAGAGGTTGATAATTGAAAGTTGAAAGGTAATATGCTATAGTAAAAAAAGATCCACCTGCTCAACAATATTCCAACTTCATATTCGCTCTCTTTGAACACTGCTGCTACAGCAGTGTTTTTTGGCATCTCTAATCTTAGGAGGGAACATGTTCAAATTAAAACAAATTGTGTCTCTGGCCGGCGTTATCACCGTCGCTCTCGCGCTGTTAGTGGCCGGATGCTCATCGGTTGATCCGACTACGTCTGAGGAGTTTCAAGCGTTGGAGAGTCAACTGGCAGCCGCCCAACAACAACTCGCCGACGTCATTGTCGAACGAGATGCACTCGCCGACGAGGCTCTAACCGCCGCTGCCCGTCACGACAAGGTGCTGGCCAACCAGGAAAAGGTTGCTGAGATCATCGCCAACCCTGATTCATTTGGCACAAAAGAGGAGGTACTCGACTTGCTCATGACCTACACGGTCCCCGGTGCGGTCTGCGACGACGTCGCGTTCGGTGCGGTGGATATGAGATCCTCATGGAGAAACACGATCTTTGGGCTTGCTGCTGATATTGAAACCTGGGCTACGTGGACCGCCGAGGATGGTTCAATGGCAGGGTCTTTATGGATTTGGGCTGGAACAGCGAGTAATGGCGAACCTTTCGAACTGATTGGGGTCAATACGGACTTCTATGACGATAATGGGTTGGTCACCCACTCTCTGGTTCAGTGGCCATATAAGAACGACTACGTGACCGGCGCCATCAGGAACGGGAACTAGCAGCCGCATATACCAGCACATTTTAAACGGCCTAATTCTCCAAGTCGTCCCGCCACCCATCGACCCGTTCCCTCCAGTGTCGGCAAATCGTGTTTTCTCGTAAATGCAAAACACCATTTGCCCCACTTTTTTCCCAGCCGCAGATATTGCGCGCCCTACCAACAGCAGATCGCCTTATTGCCTGGGACCCGCAAAAGGAGCGCGTGCCAGGCAAACAGCGGCTGCAGGTTATTATCGCGCGCGAATCCTCGTCGTTCTGTTCCATTCCACCTATCCAATCCACACCCACCAGCATTCTTCTCCCGAATCTCCACACCACAACCCAGGTAGATTTTTCTCGATCTCTCCTGGCATAAGACTCTATCTTATTCCCAGACAGCGCCGGCAGGCATCGCATCCGCTGCAGATGTCGAACCGTTCGGCGAAGACTGTTTCCGAAGGACCCTCTGGCGCTTGCCATACCCCCCTTTCAAAAGCGCGCTCCGGCTGACCAAAACTCTGTCTCCGCGCGCACTTAAGAGTATATTGATTATTTAGGAGATCACTTTCGATTAAATAATCACTTATCGTAAATGTTTTTCTTGTACAATAAATATGAGTTGATTGCAATATTATGATTAAGAATTCCATGCCTAATTGCAGCATATCACGCTTCTATTAGGAGGCTCAACTGCAAAATTGCAACGTATAATTTTTCCTTTTAATAAATAGTTAGGTCGTTTTCATGTAGTATGAATACCAAATTACGAATACTGGTAAGCTAGCTCAAAGTAGATCCATAAGGACAAAACAAATGGAACATCAAGGATAAGTGAAAATGGGAACCTTCAAAGAAGTTATTAAGGATAAAGGAACACCGATCCATTTGCCTGATACAAAAAGAATCTGGATTGCTTGCTTTGTTTTAGGGACCGTGTTTTGGGTCATCGGGTTGATTTTATGGGCACAGAAGGGGATTGATGAATCTGTTCTTTTCTATTACAACCCAATGAGGGTCGCGATGGATCCAATTGTCGTCTTATCGAAATGGTTATCATCCAATGGCATGGCTGCGATCACTATCATCTTAGTGGTTTATCTAATCATTTCTAAAAAGGTCAAATCGTTAAATGCACCGGTGATAGTGTATTTCTATACAATATGCTCTTTTGGATTGAGTGGGATCGCAGGTGATCTATTGAAAGAGGTTTTTGCGCGTCCAAGACCAGCAGCCACATTCGGTAGTGAAATCCTTGCAATGAGCCAGGCAGTAACATCTGCAATTCCATCTGGCCATGCCACTAAGAGCATTGCTTTAGCCTTGCCATTCATTTTGCTGGTGAGTCATTCGAAAATTCTTCACAAGGGGATCAAATTTGTTATTGGATTGACAGCTGTCGGTGTTTGTTTCAGTAGAATTGTTCTTGGTGCTCATTATGTAAGTGATGTCCTGGCTGGGATTGGAACGGCTTTGATAGGGTTGCCCCTTTCCATGATGTTTGCCAACATACTTTTACAAAAGATGAAACAGGAACAACTACCAAAGCTATCCTATGTATGGGGTTTTCTACTGATTTTCTTGACTTGGGTATTTATAGTTATGTAGGTCGTAAGTAAGCAACGATTTCTCGGAACTGGCACTTTGTAATAGGACCGCATTCATCAGCCTACCACATCGTCCACAGGATGGGGTTCCACCACGCGGGTATGGTGCGCGATTTTCAAGAAATAGCGCGATAATATTGAGTAGGTGAGCAGACCCACCCCACCAGTGACGCAAACCGTTAACCTCTTTCTCATTCCCAGACAGCGCCGGCAGACTTCGCGTCCGTTGTTTTCCCCCCTGGCGCGTGCCATCCTGACCCCCTGTCAAAAGCGCGTTCCGGTTAACCACTCCGCTGCCTCCACGCGCAATTAAAGAGTATTTTGACTATTAAGTTGATTACTTACTCATAAATATTTTCTTTCCAAAAAATGGATCATGTAAAATTAATAAGATTGGATTACAGTATCATGTTTGAGATAACCGAGTGTATTTGAAGCATAACACGCTTCTTTTAGTCGGCTATACTGCATATTTGCTGCGTATCATTTTTCCGTATAATTAATAGTTAGCTGGCTAAGCCCCAACTTTAAGGAATGAACAATGAAGCAGAAGTGGCAAATCGTAATAATATTAGTAGTTATTGTTAGCACTACTTTTGGATGTTTAAGTTTTGGTACAGATGAAGAAACAACATCTCCTACTGAAAGCCAGGTAAGCAGATGCCGAACTGAAATGTATTTAAACGATGCACTAAAAATTACGCCACTGGGGTACAAATTATTGGGGTCGGGAATAGACGATTCGATTTGGTTCAAGTTTAGAGTTGATGCTAACGATCTTTCGCAAGTGTTTGATACCAGCGTAGTTGACACCAGCTCATTTGAAAATTTTGTATTGTATGAAAGGGATGAATTGGCATGGTGGGATGTTAAGGGGAAGGAGTTAGTCGGTAGAGAAATATCGTTACCAAATGCCAGATATATGGACATTGGAGCCGAAAAGATTGACGGGGGGTGGGGGTACATAATTTATATAATGTGGTTTGAAACATAAATCGAACTGGAATCAGTGATAGATGCAATCAGGATTTACATACGAAGTATGT
>JACZIY010000838.1 GCA_014860845.1 Anaerolineaceae bacterium | reverse complement strand
TAATCGGAATCCAAAATCTACCAATGTTTGTTTCCTGGATTGATCTCCCCTATACATTCCTCTGATTTGAGGTACGGTCATATGCGATTCATCCAGAAATAACAGATATTCACTGGGAAGATAATCTATTAATGTCCAGGGTGCAGATCCTTTTGTCCTTTGATCCAGATGGCGAGAATAATTCTCAACACCGGAACAATACCCCGCTTCACGCAACATCTCCAGATCATAACGGGTTCGTTGTTCAATTCTTTGTGCTTCCAGATGCATTTCATTTTTTTTGAAATAAGCGATCCGCTCTTCCATTTCATCTTCAATTTCCTGGACAGATTTTTTCATCCTCTGTTCATCGGTTATGTAATGTTTAGCCGGGAAAATTTTAATAGTTTCCGGTTCCTGGACGATTTCTCCTGTCAATGGATCAACGCAGCTGATTCGTTCCACTTCATCTCCGAAGAAAGTAACTCGATATGCATACTTATCTTCATACGCAGGAAATATTTCAATCGTGTCTCCCCTCACCCGAAAAACACCAGAATGTAAATCCAGGTCATTTCTGGAATATTGGCTTTCGATCAGGTGTCGTAAAAGTGCATTTCTTCGATACAATCCCCCCAGGTTGATTTCAATGACGCTTTTACCATAAGCTTCCGGGTTTCCTAATCCGTAGATACAGGAAACGGAGGCAACAATGATGACATCTTTTCGAGACATTAATGCTGTCGTAGCTGCCAATCTCAGCCGTTCAATTTCCTCATTTATGTCCGTCTCTTTTTCAATATACAAATCTGTTCTGGGAACATACGCTTCTGGTTGATAATAATCGTAATAAGAGACGAAATATTCAACCGCATTATTAGGGAAAAACTCTTTGAATTCTGCATATAATTGGGCTGCTAAAGTCTTATTATGCGCCATGATCAAGGCTGGCATCTGTAATCGCTGTATAATATTTGCCATTGCAAAGGTTTTACCAGTGCCAGTTGCGCCTAACAGAACCTGATGACGATATCCTTTTTGAATTCCGTTTACCAGTGCTTCAATCGCCTCGGGTTGATCTCCCATGGGTATAAAAGGTGCTTTTAAATCAAAATCCATACGATCCTCATTAATAGAACATTTTGTCTATTTCTATTATAAACCATTTTTTCATTGGTACAGATGGTGTAGAGCTTTAATGAATTGACGTCAATACTGGAGAAAATTCGCTCAATTCCGATAGAATTTCCAACAACATTTCCTGCCAGTTATCACCATATTTTCGAAAAGCGAACCAATAGCTATTCTTTCCACTTCGAACAAAATTCCCTGGTAAAAGCAAATCCTTTAAAATTAATTTCTCATTTTGTGGAGGATACCGTAGAACGATCTGATCCAGTTCCAAACCGACGGATGCCAAACCTGCTTTTTCGGATAGTATTTTTACTTTGATCTGGAAAATTAAATTCTTTACTTCTTCTGGCATAGAACCAAAACGATCCTCAAATTCGTTATTCAGAGCATCCAATGCTTCCAGAGTCTCAATCTCTGCAATGCGCCGATATAAGCTTAATCGCATTCGTTGGTCGGTTATGTAATCAATCGGTAAGCCAATCGTCATCGGTAACTCAACGGCGACGGGCATTCGGATTTGTTTGATCTGTTGTAAATCAGAATCAGGAATTTCACTGTCGACGGTTTTTATTCTCTTTACTGCCTGAGCCAGCAATCTAGTATAAAGATGGAAACCAACCGAAGCAATTGCCCCATGTTGTCTGGTTCCCAACAATTCCCCCGCCCCACGCATCTCCAGATCTCTCATCGCAATTGAATATCCGGATCCTAACTGGGTATATTCAGCGATTGTTTCCAATCTTTCCTGCCCATCTATGGTAGGTTGCTTTTTTCTGTGACGGAAGAAGTAAGCATACGCTCGCTGCGCACCACGTCCGACACGACCTCTTAATTGATACAGTTGAGCCAGTCCGAAAGTATCACCGCGATCCACGATCAGTGTATTTGCATTCGGAATATCCAGCCCTGATTCAATAATTGAAGTACACAACAGTACATCAATATCACCATTTGTAAATGTCTGCATTACCCGGGACAATTCACCTTCATTCATCTGGCCATGCGCAATACCAACCCTGGCTTCAGGAACCAGATTATTAAGATGGGATTTCATCGCGTTGATCGTTTGAACACGATTGTGGACGAAGAACACCTGACCACCTCGTTCCAGCTCTCTTAAAATTGCCTGCCGAACCATGGATTGGGAGTATGGCCCTATATGGGTAACAATCGGTTGCCTTTCTGCTGGGGGCGTATTAATGATGGAAATATCCCGTACACCGGTTAATGCCATATATAATGTTCTGGGAATGGGCGTGGCCGTTAAGGTTAGAACATCCAATTCAGTTCTTAATCGCTTAAAGAATTCTTTGTGAGAAACACCAAACCGTTGTTCCTCATCAATAATCACCAATCCAATGTCTTTAAATGCGATATCCTT
>JACZIY010000837.1 GCA_014860845.1 Anaerolineaceae bacterium | reverse complement strand
CACCCAGTCCAACACCCACTGCAACGATTGCAGCCTGTAACACTTCGGGCACGAATATCCCGTTGATCAAGTATTTTATTCCGTCAGATGGAAGCTTGAACGTACCGGTGAATACACACCCCTTGATTGTTTTTAATCAATCCATTGACCCCACAACTCTGATCTATGGTGATACAAGAAATATTGTTCTCTGTCAAAAAACCAGCCCGACATCCAATGCATGTATATTGTCAACGATTGTGAATGTAGAGGTAGAAATCTCATCAATTGTTTATCGAAATGACTATGTGATTCTTCACCCGACACAACCACTTCAAAGTGATAGTCGGTATACCATTTTTGTTGGTAATAATATGAAACCGCTTCCAGAATGCAGCGCTTATTCCCCTGTTATTACTGGAAGAATACAGAATAGTTTCACGACCGAATAATTGAAATTAAATTAATCAGGTGATTTTGTGAGATCGAATCTCTCAAAATCACCTGATTATTTGAATTAAACGATAACGTTTATTTACTGGGTAAGAAACGGGTGACCTTGGTGCCACATTTGGGGCAAACACCCTGCACCATCTTGCGACCATTTTCAGATACTTTTACGGTTCCAGCTTTTACCTGACGCTTTTCACGACATTTAACACAATAGCCTTCAAAATCCATGGAATATCTCCTTCTCTAAATTAGGGTTTTATTTTTCCAGTAAATGTTCTGGAAATTTAACATCAGACTTTACGTCTGAACCTTTCTTAATATAGAGCATATGAGCGTTAATTACAAGTGTTTTGAGCGTATTGTATAGCTTTGGTGAAAATGATACAATTTTTAATGACAAATCCATAGATGGAACAAATGAATAGTATATGAACAGGTGCGAAATGGAAGAAAGAGTCATATGGCATAAGCGTTTAATTCTTTTGTTGTTTGCTTTGGTTATTGTTTCTTTAGGATGTAATTTTCAAAGATTTTTTAATGATGTCAGTGGAACAAACACGGGATCATTTCCAACACATTTTCGTTGTTCTGCGGAAAAAGGTTTATTATTTGCTGCAGATATTCCTCGAACACCTGATGGTTTATCACATTATATCAGTTATGAAGATCTGAATTTTTTTCTGGATTTTTATAATAATGATGATGATAGAAAGATTATGATTGAATATACTCACGATATAACCGACCACGCACCTATTATTTCATCTGAGGATGGTAATAAATTAGTTGGTTATGGAACAACGAAATTGAAAAGAACTGGTCAAGGAGAAGGATATTGGAATTTGGTTAATCCAGTTTATTTTTCTGGAACTATCACAGAAAAAGTTAAAATCGAGTATTCCCAACCTGAAGGAAGTTCTGGTGAAACTGAATCAAAGTATTGGTTTGTGGGCAATAAAAACTTCCTTTCCAAACCAAATAATAACCCCCAGGTGTTTCTATGCTTCTACACAGGTGAATTTGACATGGAAAAAGTAATAAAAGCCGGAGAAAAAGGCTTTGCTGACTATTGCTCTTTACCGGAATATGGCTATTTGGTCTGTAATCCTAAATAATTAGACGATCTTTTCCACCCTGCCGGATGTAATCATCACCAATTGCTGTGGCTTCAGTGGAAACACGGCGTTGGGCGTCCCGGCAGCTGCCCAGATTTCCGCATACTGCATCAAATCCTGGTCAATAAGGGTATCGATTTTTTGATCATGCCCCAATGGTGGAACACCGCCAATAGGAAATCCAGTCACTGTGCGGACGAACTCGGCATCTCCACGCACGATCTTCTCACCCAGAATTTCCTTGATGCGTTTTTCATTCACCCGGTTGCCCCCGCTGGCTGCGATCAGTACAGCTTTTCCACTAGGTTGGCGCTGAAAGACCAGCGATTTCACAATTTGCTCTACCCGGCATCCAATCGCATTGGCAGCATCCTGGGCGGTACGAGTGGATTCGGGGAACTCCACCACCGTCAGATCCAACCCAAAACCAGCCAGGGAAGACTGTACCCGTTTGGCGTTCTTCGATAATTCCTTTTCAATCATCCTGAAAATCCTGGAGTTACATCCATTTACGGCTTCGCATCCAGATGAACATACTACTCGGAAGAAGCACAAATATGAATAATACAATGATAAACATAGGCTCTGATGTCCAGGCGGAAAAAGGTGGATCAGCAGCAAAGAAGTTCATA
>JACZIY010000836.1 GCA_014860845.1 Anaerolineaceae bacterium | reverse complement strand
GAATTACTCTACCAAAAAGATAGTTATTTACAGGAATTTCAAGCCATCGTATCAGGCATCGATCCAGAATCTCATGCCTTCAGTCTGGATCAGACTGCTTTTTATCCTGGAGGAGGTGGCCAACCCAATGATACTGGTTGGATTACCCTGAATGATCATGCTATAGATGTAATTCGGGTGAAAAAAATTGGCGATCAGGTCTGGCATTCTCTTAATCCTGATGTAAACCTCCCACAACCGGGAACAATGTTAAATGCCAAAATTAATTGGGGTCGCCGCTATCAACTGATGCGCACCCACTCTGCTATGCATGTGCTCTGCGGTGTTGTCTTTCGCGATTATAGCGCTTTGGTGACCGGTGGAAACATGGATCCATTGGAAGGGAGAATGGATTTCGAATTCGAGACCCTTAGCAAAGACCTTGTTCACGTTATCGAAGAGTCGGTTAACAAGGAAATTCAGAAAGATCATCCCATTCGTGTGCAGATTCTTCCCCGGGAAGAGGCTTTCCAGATCCCTGATTTGATTCGCACAAAAATTAATTTATTACCGGAGGGAATTAACGAAATCCGCACCATTGAGATTGTGGGGCTTGACCTCCAGGCAGATGGCGGTACCCATGTTCATTCAACCTCAGAAATCGGAAAAGCACATATTGTCGATTACAAATCCAAAGGAAAGATCAACAAACGCATCTACCTGAAACTGGACGAATAGGATTATCTACCATGCGCATGTCACAATTGTTCAATCAAACGCTGCGTGAACTTCCAGCTGATGCGATCACTCCTGGAAATCAATATCTACAACGTGCTGGTTATATTCGCCAGGTTCCAACAAATGTTCATATTCTGAATCCATTGGCAACACGCAGCCTTCAAAAAATTAAGAATATGATCCGGCATGAACTCAATTGCCTCCATGGGCAGGAACTGAATATTCCACCTTTGATTTCTGGTGAAATACTGACCAAAAGATCAGTCCAATCCTTTTTGGATGTTGATCTGCAAGCTGTATCTGATTCCTCAAATCACCAGATGTATTTAGCCAACACCGCCCATCATTACCTGGCAGATCTAATCCAGCATTCCGTTCGCTCACATCGTCAATTACCCAGGCTCCTGTATCAGGTTCAACCCAAAACGGTGAATGGGAGATCAAACCGGGTTGGTTTATTGTCTACCAGATCGGTAACAAGGCTGGAAACATATTTACTGGATAAAGACCAAGCCAGCGCAACCCAACAATATCAGCAATTGATTCAGGCATTCCAGAATATATTTAAACGGTGCACGCTGCCCGTTTCAACGGTCGAATTTGATTACCAACATTTCAAACCTCAAACCGGATATGAATTCGTTTTCCTTCACCCCCAGGGCGATATCAAATTACTTCATTGTGAGTCATGTGGATATCATGTAAATCAAGCGTCTGCCCATGCTGTAAAACAACCTTTCGGCCCTGAACCACTAGATCCCCTGGAAAAAGTTCATACACCGAACACAAAAACCATTGAGGATCTGGCGAATTTCATGGGTGTTCCTGCTTCCCGAACAGCCAAAGCTGTTTTTATGACTGCCACTTTGATAGAGAATGGTGAAAAAACTGAAAAAGTGGTTATGGCTATTATCCGTGGAGATATGGACCTGAATGAAAGCAAACTTGCGAAGGTGATTAACGCATGGCATATGCGTCCATCCTCAGATTTTGAGATTCAGTCTATTGGTGCAGTCCCCGGATTTGCCTCTCCCTTTGGTTTAAAAGATGCTCTGATCGTTGTGGATGATTTGATTCCGAATTCACCCAATCTGGTCGCGGGAGCGAATGAAACGGATTACCATCTCAAACATGTCAATTATGGTCGCGATTTCCAGGCCAAGATGATTGCTGATATCACCTTGGTAAAAACTGGTGATGCCTGTCCTCATTGTAATCAATCACTTTCAGAGCAATCCGGATTTTTACTGGGTAAAATCACTTCCCCTAACATCCAAATATCTTCAGAAACTGGATGTAACTTTCAGGATGATTTGGGAGAACTCAAACCGATCTTCATTGGTTCAGCATGGATGGATCTAGAGCGCATTCTGGCTGGTGTGGCAGAAACCAATAACGATGATTACGGACTGATATGGCCCATTTCACTCTCCCCTTACCAGGTTCATCTGATCGTTTTACCTTCCAAAAATTCTGATCAACCACTGGAATTCGCAGAGAACCTGTATCAGGAATTACAACGAGCACGTATAGAAATCCTGTTTGATGATCGCAAGGAAAGTCCCGGTGTAAAGTTTAATGATGCAGACTTGCTGGGTATTCCATTGCGCATAACCGTAGCGGAAAAGATTTTATCGCAGGGGCAAGTCGAATTTAAAATTCGAGACGAAAAGGAAAAAAAATATGTCCCCATGGAGGATGTACTCCCACAAACCATGCATACACTACTACGATTGGAAAGAGCGATCGCCCAATTGCTGGTGAAGTAAGTAGCCGAATTCAAAAGTGATCCGGGGTTCATACAGGTCACTTTTTATCTTCATCAGCCAAATTCGTTCATCTAAACTTGTTTACGGGGCAAATAAAACGTTTTCAATCAAGAATCGCTCCACTCGTTGATAGTAATCCAGCAAAGTCTCATTTTTGCGGAAACCGTGCCCTTCTCCTTCATATAATTGATATGTAAAGGGAACTCCCTGTCGACGAAGTTTTTCAACAATGATTTCAGATTGATTGGGCAGAACGACCTTATCTTCAGCCCCCTGAAATACCGCCAGTGCGTCGCGGATATTGTGAGCATGATAAACCGGAGACCAGGCATGATATTTCTCAGCGGCTGCTGGAAGTTGTCCAATTAATGATGCATTGTAATGCGCTTCGAATTTATGGGTATCCATATCCAACATGAATAAATTCGATACACCAAAGTTACATACCCCAGCTTTGAAGACACCAGGATGACGAATCAGACTGTTGAGTACCGTATAGCCGCCGGCACTCCCCCCCAGGATGACCAGTTGTTTTTCATTAGCCAATCCCTGATCCACCAATGCTTTAGCTCCCCCCACGGCATCTTCGACATCTACATCTCCCCAACGACCATTCAACATTTTTTTGTAAGAATGACCATAACCTGTGCTGCCACGGTAATTGACATCCAGCCAGCCATATCCACGTGAAGTAAAGAAAGCAGTGGCTGCACTAAAACCAGCAGTAACCTGTGAGGTTGGTCCCCCATGAATATAAATGATCGCTGCTGGAGCTCCATCTGCCTGGAAATTTGGATTGGATGGTGGATAATATAATCCGTGAACCGTTACCCCATCCTGCGATTGCCAAGATATGGCTTGTGGGGAGGGTAAATATGCAGGTGGAATATTTTCTGCGGAACTCCTGGCTGCCACACGCCACGAAATACCATCCCCAACAATAATCCGCGCAGGAATGCTGGCACAAGCAGCAATCAAAGCTATTTCGCCCTTTGATGAAACTGAGATTTGTTTTAACGATGTGTAAACGCCTGTATCAATTTTCGTAATTTCCTTGGAAAATACGTTTAACTTCCAGAGACTATTGGAACCGAATTGATTTTGTAGTAAGTAGATCGATTGGCTGTCTGCGTTCCAGGCGTAGGTTCTTACACCCTGAACCCAGGCAGGCTCCATCAAATGCAAACCTTCTGGTTGATATACGACCTGCTTTTCCATCGTGTTCAAATTTACCAATACCAGTGCATCCCATTCTCCTGCACTGGTGATATAACTGAGCCATTGTCCATCTGGGGAGAATTCAGGTTGAAAAATGACTGTCTCGTCATCCCCAGCCACCGTCTGGATGATTTTTATGGTAGGTAGTTCATCAACCTCTAAAGAAGCAAGCTTCAACCTGGTCCCATCCCAGGGCATATTGGGGTGATCCCATTCCACCCAGGCAATCATTTTTCCGTGCGGATGCCATGCAGGTTGCATATAAAAATCAGCGCCCTGTACCAGCTTTTGTGGCCATTGAACTCCAGATGTGTCCACCACCCCGAGGACGTCATTCTCTCCATCCGAGAAAACATAAATAACATGTCGATTATCCGGGGAGATCTGGGGAGCAGCAACTGATCCATAAGCTGGTGTGATCGCTTTTACTTTTTGAGGTGTTAATTCTCGTCGGTATAATCGCCCATCTTTGCCCGCAAAAATCACCAGGTGATTTTGCACAGCGAATTCACCACCACTATACCCAACTCCACCTCGGCAGCTTATTTCTCCATTCAGATCAACAGCAGCTTCACCCTTCTGGCTGGCAACAAGCATACCGCTATCCGATCGGCCTTCCAGCCAAACCAGAAATTCGCCATTGGTATCCCAATGCACTTCATTTAATCGGATGCCCTGCGAAACACTCAATGCAGTGATCGGACTTTCCCAGAGCCCATATGGTTTTTGTTGTTTATTTGTCATTTGGTTACCTGATCTTAATCAATATAATTTCCAAACAGCTCAATAATCTTGCCTAATGGCTTGAAACCTGTGAATCTTTCCATTTCATTTCCATTCTTCACCAAAATGGTCGTTGGAACACTCATGACTGAATACTGCATGGCAATATCAGGATCCTGGTCTACATTGATATGAGCCAGCATAAACTTTTCTTTCCATACATCGTTTAGTTTTTCTAATTCTGGCTCCAATCGTTTGCAAGGGGCGCACCACACAGCTCCAAATTCGACGATCACAGGCAAATTTGCTTTTAGAACCAGATTATCATAATTATCTTGCGTAATTTCAATCATTTTGGATCCTTTCTCATTTATGTTAGTAATGAAAAAAACCGAATCTAAAAAGTGGCTATTTCATTTTTATTCATTGCTTTGTACAATAAAAGTATAGTCCAAGCTCTCTCATTTGTCAGCTTCATTTACGAGCGTGATTAGAAAAGAAGGGTACCCATGGATTTATTTACAATTAGAAATGTTCAAAAAGAAGATCGGGAATGGATTCAAAGGTGGCTTATATTTCAATGGGGTGCAGAGATCGTCATCTCTCATGATACTGTCTTTCATCCCTATGAACTGCCGGGATTTATCGCCGTGACCCCCAGCTGTGATGAACCACTCGGTTTGATCACTTACAATTTTGATGGAGATGATTGTGAAATCGTCACCCTGGATTCTTTACGCGAGGGAATTGGGATCGGTGCTGCTTTAATAGAAGCAGTAAAACAGCACGCCCGAAATGTGGGTTGTAAAAGATTATTCCTGGTCACCACCAATGATAATATTTATTCTCTGCGCTTCTATCAAAAAAGAGGATTTAAGATGACGAAAATCAACATTGGAGCCACTGATCGCGCCAGAGAAAAAAAGCCAGAAATTCCGATGGTTGGTTATTTCGGTATACCCATCCATGATGAAATTGAACTGGATTATCGCCTGGATTAGAATTTTTATGTTGGTTGGCATCAATAATTTAGAAGTATAATAATCGCCAACCTTAAACTTTAAAGAAGAAAAACATTGAAACAATTTGCATTTAACAAAATTCCAACTTTCACTGGGTCTGCAACATGTATTTTCTGACACAAGGAATTGTTTTCGGTTTATATGCTGCAGTTCTTCCAGGTCCGATGCAGGCATTTCTACTTTCTCAAATTATCCGCTCCGGATGGAAACGTACACTTCCATTGGCATTGATTCCTCTAGGTTCCGATGGGCCAGTCATGCTATCATTATTCTTTCTGCTTTCCCAGCTCCCACTCTGGTTTACGCATGTATTGAGAATCATCGGGGGTTTCTATATTTTATACCTTGCCTGGGATGCTTATAAAACAACAAAAAGGACAGAAGACATCTCATTTTTGGATATTCCGCAAAGTAGACAGCGGGTGACATTTCTAAAAGGGATCACCATGAATTTACTGAATCCGAATGTGTATATTTTCTGGGCAACCATCGGTGTCCCTACCATCTTAACTGGCTGGCAAATTTCTCGCTTAAGTGGCATAGCATTCGCTTTAGGATTTTATGGAACTATGATACCTGCGACAATGGCCTGGATAACCCTTTTCGGAACAATTGGATATCTGAAGCCAGCGATCAAAATAACAATTGGGAGATTGATCATCATCCTTTTACTCATCGTGGGTTTTTCCATGATGATAACCGGAATAAAAGCAATCATTTAATCAATCTTCGAGATTTGCTTGCCGCCTGATCTCTCTTCAGGCATAATCTAAGTATGTTCTATCCTTTTGTCCGATCTCTTTCTTTATCCAATGGAGACCTTGAATTTCCAGTATTTATGCCAGATGCCACCTTTGGCATGGTCCGGTCTGTGGATAGTGTCGATCTGGAACAGGCAAAAATCCAGGCTGTGGTGATGAATGCCTTTCATCTGATGCAAAAGCCCGGCACCAGCACCATTCAATCATTGGGTGGATTGCACGCCATGAGTGGCTGGCGACGTCCCATCATTACCGATTCGGGCGGATTTCAGGCATACTCCCTGATCCGGCAAAATCCAAAATTCGGCAATATGACGCCCAAAGG
>JACZIY010000835.1 GCA_014860845.1 Anaerolineaceae bacterium | reverse complement strand
GTGATGTTTACTATCATGGTGTTGGGAATCAGTTTTGCATTTGCCTGGTTACGACTCAAATCAGGCAGCTTATGGACTGCTGCCATCCTGCATGCCAGCCATAATTTGTTCATCCAGGCAATTTTTACACCGTTGACCCTGCAAAAGAAAATTACTCCATACATCATTGATGAATTCGGTGTTGGTCTCGCTATAGCTGGTATGCTGGTTGCTTTGTTATTCATTCGAAAAAATAAACAACAACCACTTACCTTTCAGATTCCAGAATAATAATTCAATCCTCATGCATGTAAAGTGCACAAAGCCTGTCGAATCTCTCCCAGGTGATAGGCGCTATGAGCTAATAATGCCATAGCCCCACCAATTTCTCTTTCACTAGGCCATTCTGGGGTTGTTTTCACCAATTCCTGAATGTTGGCGTAGCTACGGCGCAATTCTTCCTGAATCGCCTGCCACTCTGTATTATTAACCACATTCACATTGTTCCAAATTTCAGTCCAATCCACCTGCGGGTAATTGGGATCTTTCACACTCTTTTCAACCACGTCCAGATAAAAAGCAATATGCTTTACCTGGGCTGCCAGTGTGGCACACTTTCCACCCACTGGAATGGACGCTTCCTCTGCACTGATGCCTGACAAAGCTTCAAACAGAGAAGTTCCTTTGTCCAGGTAAAAACATCGTACCATCTCAAATGTTTCAGTTAACAACATCAATAAAGCCTCTGTGAAATGTTTCGATTGAATTGTACTCATGAACTGTTTCTCCTTTATTCTCTCTTTCATATCATTCATCACCATTCGCCACCCTACCGTCTTAACTGGATAGTACAAAGCTATAGAATGAAATGTAAATTTCGGTTGGACTTGTTTATAGCACGATCTTACAGGAATCAAACAAATTGTATTGCTTTTTAAACAGGTTTTTTGGCTTCCATCAGAAAACGGTGTTCGGTAGCATAAAAAGCACCCTGTTGCTCTATCAGTTGATGCATATTCCGCAAACGTGGCTCAAATTTTTCCACTGAAAAGCCTTCAATCTGCCACCCAATCACCTTCAAATAGAAGACCACCGCCCCTATATCATAAAAATTACTCTCCAGAATCTGTTCATGGCATTGCAACACAGAAAAGCCTGCCTCCTCCAACGCTTCAGTTTCTTGAGCCAATTTCCAATGTGCCAATTCCGGGTCGAGAGGAGCATCCAGATATTGATTGAGTTGCGCGCAGTTGCGCGGACCCACTTGCTGGGTCAGGAAAATTCCACCTGGTTTCAAAATCCGCATTAATTCTGCAGGATCATAGTATTCATGTCGGTTGATCACCAGGTCAAACATCGCATCCGGCAATGACAAGGCATGCTCATCATGCACCGCTACCACCTTAACACCCAATGGCTCAAGTCGTTGCTTCGCGATCGGAATGTTGGGTGGATAACCCTCCGTGGCATAGGTAATACCTGGAAGATCAGGCAATCCAGCCAAAAATTCACCACCCCCCGTGCCCATATCCAACATGGATGTGACACCCTTCATCCGCTCCTGCACCATCTCGCTATAATTCCAAAATGGCTCAGACTCATAATACCGCCCTTGCATCCAGGAAAAATCCCATCCGGAAAATTCCTGCTCCAGAGCTTCTTCTATCAACTCCTCAAAACTTGGTTTTTCCATTTTTCTCCTGGTTTATATTCAGTCGTATACATCATAATAACAAATTAACCAGGAATAACAGTGAATTTTCCATTGAAATTAGATAAAATGTATGTATCAATTTTCCAATATGGCATCCTGCCATTAGCACTAATTTTCCGCTATCCACCAGGAGAAAATATGGACAAAAATGGTTTCCAAAAAATGTTAGAGGGGCGCAACGTTCCTGCTGAAAAAATTCCCGCAGCCATTGCCTTAGCGGAACGCTTTGAAGATTATATTCTATCGACCGGTGAAGGTTTCACCCCACAGGTAGCCTGGGATTTTTCAAAAATACTGATTACAGAAGATCTCAACTACGAAGAAAATTTCATCACCCTGGCTCGGTATGGAATATTTATTAAAAGCAATCCCATTTACGTCGCATTCCTCGAATCCCTCGATGGTGGCGAAGCCCAGGAAAACCTGTATAACCATGTTAACAAGCAATATGGCGAAGCTCTTCTTGAAGAGGTGTTTGAAGGAATTGGGGTGGTGCCTTTTGGTACTCCTACGCCAGAAAAACCTGGCTATATGCATCCAGTCATTGAACGGTTAGAACAGGCAATTGGATCGGAAGCCACGCGCATTTTACTGGCAGATAGTCTGCGCGATCTGCCTGATGCGTATTACCAGCAGGATCGCGAATTATTCTATTCCTGTCAGGATATCGACGAGTATTTGATCAAGAAGAAAGCTATTTTCGTCCAGCAATTGGAGACCTGCCAGGGGGAAGGTAGATTATTCTTCGCACAGGAAATAACCGATGAAGTGCTGGATTATGTACGCAACACTCCAGAAATGGGGGCAGGTGTAAGGGAAGGCAATATTATCTATGAAACGAAAATCCCTTTCTTAACCAAAGAATATCTGGCAGAAGAAGATCAACAACTCAAGCGTTATTATTATTGCCACTGTCCCTGGGCAAGGGAAGCGGTCAAAAGCGGTGGCAAGGTAGCTCCCATATTCTGCAATTGCAGCGCAGGCTTTCATAAAAAGCCCTGGGAGGTCATCTTCGAGCAACCCATCCATGTCGACGTCCTCGAATCTGTCCTGAAAGGGGATGATCGCTGCCGTTTTGGCATTCATCTGCCCTCACACTCTACCATCCCCACATAAAACCACAATAATAAAGGTAGACTGATCCTCATAATTAACATTTTATGTTTGGCAATCACCCACGAGCTACAAGCTACGAGCTAGTATGTTAAAAGCAGCATTGATACAAGGAAAATAATCTTAGATAATATGTTAAGGGGATCCGGCAGTCCGACTTGAGCTAGGTACAAGATTCC
>JACZIY010000834.1 GCA_014860845.1 Anaerolineaceae bacterium | reverse complement strand
CCGCACTGCAGGAAATTTCGCCAGATTTGCATATCTCATTTCTTGATAACAAAGGTGTCTGGTGAAAGACAATCTTATCCAGTCTGTACCGGTAGAGTCAGGATATACCAAACTGGAGACCTATCGGTACGAGCGAAAATTTTTATTGGATGATCTGCCCATCTGGCGGGCTGCAGCCATCATCAAGTTGCACCCGCGGATGTTCTCCGAGACCTATCCACCCAGATATGTTAATAACCTGTACCTCGATTCTCCTGACATGGAGAATTATTACGACAATGTCAATGGCGCTGCTTTACGCCGCAAGGTGCGTGTACGTTGGTATGGGATGCCATTCGGCCAGGTACACCATCCAGTATTAGAAATCAAGGTAAAGAATGGGTTGGCAGGCACGAAATATGCTTATCCGTTTGCTCCTTTCTGCTTGGACCAGTCCTTTTCCTCCCGCTATTTCCGATCCATTTTGTTAAATTCAAGCCTACCTGAAAATGTATACCGCGACCTTTGCCGCTTTAAGGTTGTATTGCTAAACCGCTATTACCGCTATTACTATGCTTCGCGAGATGATAATTTTCGAGTCACGCTGGACTCGCAGATGTCTTTCTATAGAGTGAATAGTAGCATTGGCAATTCATTTCTTCACAGGCAGATGAATTACCTTAGTCTGGTGGTGGAATTGAAATATGATGTTGACCAGGATCTGAACGCGAACAGAGTGGCAAGTTTCTTTCCATTCCGGGTGACCAAAAATTCAAAATATGTCGAAGGAATTGAGCGTGTATACTTTTAACCAGTCATTTATCTTTATTTCTCATTTGGTAGTTCAGTAATACCATCAAGGTTGTTGTTATCTGGAAGGAGGCAACGATGTTTGCAAATTTTTCTGACATGTTTTTGCGTCATAGAAAAACATGTTTTGTCTGTTGGCAATTCTGGTTATCATCCTGCTCGGAGTGGGATGCGGTAGAAATGAGAC
This sequence comes from Anaerolineaceae bacterium, assembly GCA_014860845.1. Next base: position 4,672 of record JACZIY010000834.1, on the reverse strand, counting down.
CGATATTTACACGGAGAATGGTAATAATGCCATTACAGGATCCTCAATTATTTCCGAATCCACGCGGATTTCTGCACAAGATGGCATGGAGATGGTTTTTGTGCCTAATGGTATGTTCAGTATGGGGTTGGATGGAGGTCGAACTGACGAAAAGCCTGCACATGAGGTGGCTCTTGATGCATTTTGGATTGACCGCACCGAAGTAACAAACGCTATGTACAGATTATGTATGGAAGCAGGTGTGTGCACCACGCCAGGTTTCGATAAATATTATCCATATGAAGAATACAGTGATTTTCCTGTGGTTTATATAAGATGGGATCAGGCAAACATGTATTGCGAATGGGCAGGTCGAAGACTCCCCACGGAAGCTGAGTGGGAAAAAGCTGCCCGAGGAACCGATGCACTCATTTATCCCTGGGGAAATGAAGCACCTTCCTCAAATCGGCTGAACTATGCCAGGGAGATTGACGATATCATGCCTGTGGGTAGCTTTCCAGAAGGCGTCAGCCCTTATGGTGCTTACGATCTGGCGGGGAATGCCTGGGAATGGGTGGCAGATTGGTACGACGCACATTACTACTCCATTTCACCACAAAGCAACCCGACTGGGCCCGAGGATGGCAATTTAAGGGTCTGTCGTGGTGGTAGTTGGATAGATTATAAGGGGACTGTGCGCTCTGTTCAACGCGCCAGTGATATGTGTGTATTAAAAGATCCAGCCAATGCTAGCTATAAATACCGGCGTGGATTTGTCGATAACGACTTGAGCTTTCGCTGTGCCCTGGATGACACTGATTAAAGAAACCCAATCGGGAATTCAATTAATCACTTATAGATTTTTGGAGGATAAGATGAAAATAGCAACCTATGTGTGTTTGAACGGAAACTGTGAAGAAGCAGTGGATTATTATCAAAAATTATTTAATGCGACACTGATTAGAAAAACATTGTTTGAAGATTATATGACCGATAAAAAAGAATTGGTTGGTAAAATCTTTCATGCTGAATTGTTGATTAAAGGCTTCTATCTTTATTTTTCAGATAGCCTGGATGTGTATGATTACGCCAACCAGGCATATAAAATAACCATGGAGTGCGATACGCTCGAAGAAGCAGAAACCTATTTTGACGCACTCAAAAAAGGTGGGGTTGTAAACGAAGATTTCAAGAAACTGCCCTGGGGTATGTACATGGGGAATGTCCGTGATCGCTTTGACGTGACATGGGATATCGTTTTCTGTTAATAATAGGATCAGTGGTCAGGCAACTGCCTGGGCAAGGTGTGAATAAGAAACGCTTTACGGAATGTTTTCAAAAACATTTATGCTTTTATAATGATGGCTAACAGCATCATCTACGTAAGCTGTTGAAAAAGGATGTGATAATGACAGAGAAAAATAAACATCAAGCTGGGTATGAAACCATTGACACCCTCTTTCGGCATAACCTGTGGGCGAATACAAATCTGTTTGACCAATGCGCTCAGTTGAGCGAAGAGCAACTAAACTCGAAGGTGATCGGTACCTATGGCTCGATATTCGACACGCTTGAACATATCGCCAACGCAGAGCGCTCCTATTGGCACCGCCTGAAAACCGGTCAACCTTTCCGGAAACCTGAGGCAGCACCTAAACCCACAATTTCCGAATTGCAGGAATTGACCCAAGTAAGTGGTGCGGGTTTAATCGAGATCGCTCCAACCATTCAGCCACAGGACAGTGTTGATGTGAATTGGGAAGGAACTCCCAGATCAGTGCCCGGTGCAGTCATCCTCACCCAGGTGATCAATCACGCCACCGAACATCGTGCCCAAATCATGGTGATGTTGACCCAGCTGGGCCTACAACCACCGGAATTAGATAGCTGGACTTTTTTTGATGAAGGCGATCGTTAAGAGTTTATTTTGAGGCTACCGCTTCCAATCCTCTTAAATATTGATATATATCTCGCACATCGGCATCCGATAATGCTCTGCTGTAAGAAAGCCAGGGCATTTGTTTGGGATCAACCGATCGACCATAATTGTTAACTCCGGTGCGCAGGAATGTTACCAATTGTTCTTCGCTCCAGTTTGTCATAGCGATGGTCAGGTTGGGACCTTGCGGGACGAATGGATTAGGTGCACCGGTCAAATCGAGACCATGGCAATCACGGCAACCTGAGGTATAAACCAGATACTGTCCATATTCAACAGCGTTGGCAGGTGGCGCAATTATTTCGGCTGTGATTGGCGGTTGGGCAGAAGTTGGCGCAAGATTTGCCCCTACGAATATAGCAGCCAGGATGTTTAGATCCCTCTCCGGTAAATCCCGGTTCACAGCTGGCTGGGACCGCAGATAGGCAACGAGCGCTTGTGCATCCGCGTCACTTAAATGGCTAAATGGTTCGCTGGTCATAAAGAACAAAGGATGGTCATTATTATCGACTCCCTCACGAATTGCCCGAATGATCTCTCCATCCGTCCAATTAGCCATATCTCCACCAGGTGTCAGGTTTGAAGCATACAATACGCCTATTGGGACATCTTCAGTCACCAGGTTGTCCTTGCTGCCATCCAAAGGCAGGTCACCCGTGGAAGAATGGCAATCAATGCAAAGGTATGCCAGTTGTTCTCCACGTTCAATCTGCTCCGGTGCGCCTTTTACCTGAATATCTGCAAGCGAGTATTGGTAAGGCGAAACATTAAGCTTGTAGACGCCGCTAGCAGCCACTGCACTGGTTGCCAGCAGCATCAGCCCCATAAGCCCAGAAAGCAGCATACCCGGCCATCTGACCCATGCTCGTTGTGAGCGTTTAAGACGAAATGCCAGATAGATAAAAAATCCTGCCAGCAGAAATAATGCCACAATTACGATAATATTTAACATTTTTCTCCCAATCGATCAAAATAGACAACCACCGATGGATTTCATCATAACCAGTAATTCAGACAATAATAGTCATAATATAATCTTTCAAAGGACCAATTTGATAATCAACCGATCGTGAATCAACGAAACGATGTGGTTTGTTTCCATAACTTATAAACAAATTTGAAAAAGTTAAAAAATTATCTATAATGAACAAAGGATCAAATATGGATCACAATAATAAGTCTGATAAAAATCAACATCAAGAACATCACCATCACGAAGAACACTCACCCAATCAACACGCTGATCACAATAAGTCCAAAGAACACAATAAAAAACACGTCGATCACAGTGGACATGAGCAGATGTTCCGCAAGCGTTTCTGGTGGAGTTTGTTATTAAGCATCCCGGTTCTCATTTATAGCCCCCTGATTCAGCGCTTTATGAATTTTACCGCGCCTGACTTTCCTGGCAGCATCTGGATTCCATTCGTCTTTTCCCTGATCATTTTCGGGTATGGTGGCATTCCCTTCCTTAAAATGGCAATTCCGGAAATTCGAAACCGTAAACCAGGCATGATGACGCTCATCTCTCTGGCAATTTCGGTTGCTTTTGTGTACAGCCTGTTCGCGCAACTGACCAATCTGGGAGAAGGTTTCTTTTGGGAGCTGGTTACATTAATTGACATCATGCTGCTGGGACATTGGCTGGAAATGCGTTCGGTAAAGCAGGCTTCCGGCGCATTGAATGAACTGGCAAAACTGATACCGGATACCGCTGATCGCATTCTGGAGGATGGCTCTACCGAAACCGTCTCAGCCACGGATCTGCGCCAGGATGATCTTGTTCTGGTGCGACCGGGTGCCAGTATCCCGGCAGATGGTGTTGTGACCACTGGCGAATCCAAAGTCAATGAATCGATGATTACCGGTGAATCCAAACCGGTTGACAAATCACCCGAAGCGAAAGTGATAGCCGGGACGATTAATGGCGAAGGCAGTTTACGTGTCCGGGTGACAGCCATAGGGGATGAAACTGCACTGGCTGGCATCATGCGTCTGGTGGAACAGGCACAACAGTCAAAATCCCCCACCCAGTTATTGGCAGATAAGGCAGCTGGCTGGTTGTTTTACATTGCCCTGGCAGTGGCTGCGATCACAGCAGTTGCCTGGGCGATTGCGATCGGCTTCAATGTGGATCTGCTCAAACGGGTGGTTACTGTCCTGGTCATTGCCTGTCCGCATGCATTGGGATTGGCAGTCCCGCTCGTGGTGGCGATTACAACATCCATGGGTGCGAACAATGGCATCCTGATTCGTGATCGGTTGGCATTGGAAGTTGCGCGAAATATTGATATCGTGGTCTTTGATAAAACCGGAACCCTCACCGAAGGAAAATTCGGCGTAGTGAATCAATACACGATCAATGAATGGAAGGAAGAGGATGCCCTGGCACTGGCAGCCGCGATTGAAAGTGATTCGGAACACCTGATCGCCAGAGCAATTGTGGACAAAGCCCTGGAGCGCAATCTTTCCCTACCAGAGACAAAGGATTTCTCGGCAATCAAGGGGCGTGGGGTAAAAGCCCAGTATGATGGTAAAGCCATATATGTGGGTGGACCGCGCCTGCTGGAGATGCTTGATCTGACATTATTGGGTGAACTTGAGACTTTTTCTCAAACCGCCGGTGAAAAATCTCAAACAGTGGTATATCTCACCACGGATGAAAAAGTGATCACAGCGTTTGCCGTCGCTGATGTGATCCGCCCACAAAGCAAACAGGCAGTCGAAAAGCTGCATGAGATGGGCGTGCAAGTG
>JACZIY010000833.1 GCA_014860845.1 Anaerolineaceae bacterium | reverse complement strand
GTCGACATTTCGCTAACGAACATTTCCATGGCAATTTTGGGATCCATCTGTCCGGTTTTCATGTATTCATCGGTGGTTAATAAGCGATGATAAATTTCTTTTAGTTGGTTCATGTTAAATAAAGAGGCTTGCTTTTCCAGTTTTTCCGCTACAAACGGGTGAACTTTGAGTGCTTTTTCAATTTGCGGTTTACGCCCACTCTGATCGATCACCTCGCGTGCCAGAATCAGAAGCCGGAATTGACGGACAATCATCACAAATAAAGGAATGGGCATTTCCGTTTCCAGTAAACGATGCAATAATTGGGCCGCTTTGGAGATATTGCGTTCCCCAATCGCATCCACCATATCAAATACACTGGTGGGAGCTACTTCCGGCGTAAGCAAACGAACATCCTCGGCTGTCACCGGGCGTTGGTAATCCACATAAGTCAATAATTTGTCAATTTCCAGGCTGGCAATGAGCGTATCATTCCCGATCGCCCGCGTTAGTTCCTGAGCGGCTTCCGGGCTAAATTCCCCCTTTTTCTCTTTTGCTTCTTTCATGATCAAGCTTGGCATCTGGCCTATACCGGGTAAGCTGCATTCCTTCTGAAAGACAGTGCCGGCGGGTTGGTCTTTGATCCACTTGCGCAACCAGTGAGCAGGAGCAAACTCTTTCCAATTCCCCCGTTCTATTTCCAGATTGAGCTGGAGCACCAGGGCGGTACTGCTGGGCAACCCTTCCAGCAACTTGCTGATACTATCTTTATTCTTGCTACCTTTCACCCAATCAAGGGCATTGGTCAACAATACCAGACGGCGATCACCAAACATAGGGATCATGTAAGCCGCGTCGCGTACATCTTCCACGCGTGGACTCTCCTGAAAACGTGTGATATTCATATCCCCCATGGCTGCATCCATCACCTTGTCCACCAGCCCCTGCACCATTTTATGCATGGCTAATTCGTCATTTCCAAAAAAAAGGTAAACGCGTGGTTTCTTTTCAGAGGAGGCAGTTGAACCAAACATTTTTACTTCAACCTAACTTACTGTCAGCACTCTATGCATTGGCGTTCCCTGATCATTCATGCGTTTGACTTCCACCACCTTGAGATCACCCAGATTAGCTTCGGTGGTGACGGCTTTTTGCAGTTTGGGTCCTAACGGTTGGGCAACGATCATGCCCAGTGTCACCAGGGTGATCACATTCACCAGACGGTCGAAGCGATCACTCCAGGATTTCTTCACGCCCAGCATCGCCAGCCAGGCGAAAAATCCGCCCACGATTCCGGCAGTGGCAAAATTGGTGCCACAATTGGGGTGAATCGCCAGATGATGTTCGCCCTTATTCAAACGATTTCGGGCTTCTTCTGCCGCTGCAAAGAGTGTTTCGGGATCAATCTCGCCCAGAACCCAGAATCCGCGGGTATCGGACAGCCCACTCAATCGATGGGAGTGCTTTTTCTCAGCCAGAATTTGCAAGGTGGCATGCTCCAAGGCATGATTGCGGCGTACACGTAATGCCGGGTTTGACGTTTTCAGTTGTTCAAGAAATTGCATGGAGTTTTTCCTTTTAAAAGATGTATCCCTTTTATACCATAGATATGAGTTCCCGAAATTAACAGATTCGACAGCTACTCTCCATTGATTGGATATACAATAAAAGAGTGCAACTTTTTCTAATTGTTGATCGTTATCTACAACACCATTGCTAAGGAAATTATAATGACCACAAAAAACAATAAACCAACCGTTGTAAAATTCTTATTCAGTGTGTTGATTACATCCATCATTTTTCCATTAGTGGTTTTACTTGCTGCCGGAGATTGGCTCTGGTTGGAGGGATGGATTTTTGGTTTGTGGTTTGATGTCATGGTGATTTCCAACATGCTCTATCTTTATCGTAACGATCCTGATTTAATGGCTGAAAGATCAAAAGCACCAGGCTCAGACAACCAGAAACCATGGGATAAATATCTGCTTACCTTTGCCTATGTCATGGCGGTAGTATGGTTTATCATCATGCCGATCGATGCAAAACGCTTAGCCTGGTCGCTTGATTTTTCCCTTTTTGTTAAAATAATCGGAGGAATCTTATTAATCCCGGCTTTATACCTGATTTATCAGGCTACTGCTCAAAACACGTATCTTTCCACCATGGTCCGGCTTCAGAGCGAGCGTAAACAGCAGGTTATTTCCACCGGTGTGTATAGATTTGTGAGACACCCATTATATCTGGGC
>JACZIY010000832.1 GCA_014860845.1 Anaerolineaceae bacterium | reverse complement strand
TTTACCATGTTTACGCAGGTAGTGTTTGTCGAGTAATTCTTTTTGTATTGTTGCAAGATCCGGGTTTATCATGAGTGCATGATATTGCATGAAGGCAACTTCCTCAAGCACAACAGCTGTTTCAATCGCCTTCTCAACTGTTTTACCCCAACAGAAAGAACCATGCTTTTGAACTAATACTGCTGGGACGGTTTCAGAATCGAGGTTGGCAATAGTTTCGATGATCGCCTTACCTGTTTCCTTTTCATAATTACCAGCGATCTCGGAAGGTGTCAAAAGCCTTGTGCAGGGGACTCTCCCAAAGAAATAGTCAGCGTGGGTCGTACCTGTCGGTTCAATAGGTCTGCCAGCTTGAGCGAAACTTGTTGCCCAGCGGCTATGAGTATGTACAATTCCACCTATATGTGGGAATGCCTTGTAGAGTTCGATATGCGTTGATGTGTCTGAAGAAGGATTTAGATCCCCTTCGATGGTTTTCCCATCAAGGTTGACGATCACCAAATCTTCTGCAGTCATACCTTCGTAGCTGACGCCCGATGGCTTGATCACTACAAGATTACTGGCGCGATCAATGCCCGAGACATTACCCCAGGTGAATGCAACTAACCCATATTTAGGCAAAAGTAAGTTTGCTTCCAGTACTTGTTGTTTCAAGGATTCCAACATACTATCTCAGCTTCCAGAGCAGATCGTTTATTCGAAGGTCTTTTTTCAATTCTTCAGAGGTGGTATCCTCTTTAAGATGGACAAATTCGATATCCATCATCTCTGCCCAATCCTCCAGCATCTCCGGAGTTGCGTCATAAGTCATTACCGTATGGTGAGCGCCACCTGAAGTAATCCACTGGCGGATGCCTTCACGGAGGTTTGGCTTTATCTTCCACATAACACGCGCGACCGGCAGATTGGGCATGTCCATGATTGGCTTGACACATTCAATGTCTTGGACAATAAGTCGGAACCTTGCACCTATATCGATCAGTGAGACCACAATTGCCTTACCAGCGTGTCCATCAAACACAAGACGAGCGGGAGATTCCTTGCCACCTATCCCGAGTGGATGCACTTCAATACGTGGTTTAGCTTCAGCAATTGAAGGGCAGACTTCAAGCATGTGTGCGCCAAGGGAGTATTCATTGTCTTTTTCATAATGGTAGGTGTAATCTTCCATGAAAGAGCTTCCGCCTTTGAGTCCCTGCGTCATAGCTTTGATAATATGGGCCATGGCAGCAGTCTTCCAATCACCTTCGGCACCGTATCCGTAACCCTTAGCCATCAAGTGCTGCGAAGCAATTCCAGGAAGTTCTTCCATCCCCCACAAATCTTCAAAGGTATTGGTGTACGCTTCCGCATGCTCTCGTTGGAGTATGCGTTCCAAAGCAATTTCTACTTTTGCCTGATAACGGACAGCATCGAGATCATCAGTATCAACTTTGTATTCTGCCCGATATTCTTTGACTTTTGCATCTACTTCCTCGTCTGTAATTTTCTCGATTTCATTTACAAGCTCACCTACCGGCCAGGTATTCACTTGCCAACCCAATTTAATTTGCGCTTCGACTTTATCTCCCTCTGTGACTGCCACCTCGCGCATATTGTCACCAAAGCGAACAACGGATAGGTTCTGGCTGATCTTATAGCCAACAGCCGCGCGCATCCAATCGCCAAGTTCTTTTAATACCTCTTCATCTTTCCAGTGACCAACCACCACCTTTCGGTGCAATCTCATCCTTGCGCCGATAAAACCGTGCTCTCTGTCTCCATGTGCTGCCTGGTTGAGGTTCATAAAATCCATATCAATTTCTTCATTTGGAATTTTGACGTTATATTGCGTGGCAAAATGGCAGTAAGGCTTTTGTAATAATCTGAGTCCATTGATCCACATTTTAGAGGGGGAGAAAGTGTGACTCCAAGTAACTAAACCGATACACTTGTCATCAAAGTTTGATTGCTTGATAATCGCAATTACTTCTTCGTTTGATTTGATCGTCCCTTTATACACGAAATTGCAAGGTATGTTCTTATTCGCGGCGATAAACTTTGCCATTTCCTGGCCGCGTTTTGTAACAGTGTCCAAAACTTCAAATCCATATAACAATTGTGAACCAACGACAAACCAGATTTCCTGCTCTTTTACGTTTAACATAACTTAGACTCCACTTTTATTTTCTTTTATTGATCTACCAATTTTTTCTTCCCTGAACGCATCAACAGCTACTCTTTCGATAATAAGTCCTTTTTTGTACCGTTCCATAAACACCGCGAATCCACCGACATCCTTTTGATCGGGAGAGATCGTTACGCTTTTTTCCCTCGCAAAGACTTTGCTGGAGAGATAGGTTTCCAGGGGTTCATTCTTTACTTTATGGAGCATATAGGAAGCCAACAATGCGATCCCCCATGCACCGCCTTCGCCTGCAGTCTCCATCACGGAAACAGGGACATTTGTCGCCGCTGCCATGATCTTTTGACCGACAACCTTTGTCTTGAAAAAGCCTCCGTGACCTAGAACCCGGTCAACTTTCACATGCTCCTGTTCAAAGAGGATATCCAATCCAATCTTCAATGCACCGAGCGCCGAGAACAGGTGCACTCGCATGAAGTTCGCAAGCGTAAATCGGCTTTCAGGGGTACGAACGAACAATGGGCGCCCCTCTTCAAGATAAGTAATATGCTCTCCCGAAAGGTAATTGTAGGCTAGCAGTCCCCCGCCATCTGCATCGCCCGCCAACGCCTGTTGATACAGCACATCAAACAGCCTGGATTGGTCAACTTCCACACCAAGCTCTTGTGTGAATTCATGGAAGAGGTCGACCCATGAATTGAGATCCGATGTGCAGTTGTTGCTGTGTACCATGGCAACAGGTCTGCCAGTGGGCGTCGTCACCATATCGATCTCAGGGTATACCTTCGACAACGCCTTTTCCAAAACGATCATAGCAAAGACGGATGTTCCTGCAGAAACGTTGCCAGTTCGTTCTGCCACACTGTTGGTCGCGATCATGCCTGTGCCTGCGTCGCCCTCGGGCGGGCAGAGCGGGATGCCAGCTTGTAATTCTCCCGTCGGATCTACTAACTTTGCGCCTTCTTCGGTAAGACAACCTGCGGTATCCCCCGCCACAAGGATTTTAGGTAGGATGTCCTGGATCTTCCAAAGGAGGTTTTCTGGTTCGATTCTTTGGTTGAATAACTCAACCATGTGTAGATCGTAATTATTGAGCTTACTATCAATTGGGAACATTCCTGATGCTTCCCCTATTCCCAATACTTTGTTTCCTGTCAACTTCCAATGGATATAACCTGCTAACGTGGTCAAATAACTGATATCCTTTATATGAGGTTCCTGGTTCAATATCGCCTGGTAGAGATGTGCAATGCTCCAACGCTGGGGGATGTTGAATTGGAATAAATTGGTGAGTTTATCTGCTGCCTGTCCAGTCATGGTATTGCGCCATGTGCGAAATGGGACGAGTAGATTTTCATCCCTATCGAATGCAAGGTAGCCATGCATCATAGCGCTGAAGCCGATGGCACCGATGTTCTGGAGCGGAGTGTTGTACTTCTCAGAAACCTCGCAACTTAGTTTTCGATAACTTTCCTGTAAGCCTGTCCTGACATCTTCGAGACTATATGTCCATATGTTGTTTTCATGTCGGTTCTCCCACTCATAGCTTCCCAAGGCGATCGGTGTATGATCCTCGGCGATCAGCACCGCTTTGATGCGAGTAGAGCCGAACTCAATGCCAAGAACGGTCTTTCCGTTTTCAATTGCTTTTTTGATGTTGTCAGGGGTCATATTCATTAATGTCTCCTGAAGGAGTATAAATCGGAACCGAAAATTTCCACGGCTTTTATCAACACAATTCGTTTGCCATTTGCATGTATTAGTGCGGGGTCATTATTCAAACGGAAGTCAGCGGGGGCATGCCAACGATTTACTCTCATGGAATTTGTTCCCCTTTGGCATTAATTGAGCGCTCAATAAGAGTAAAACCCGTCGGCCGAATAATACTAACTGTCAGGATGTAATCAGTGGTAGGCACCTCGAATTGAGTTTTTCCAGTCCATTCAGTTGCTGGAGCTAAAGTAGGAAGGAGAACATCTCCTTGAGAGAACAAAGTACTTCTATCTGTTGATGTTACTTCCCAATGAAAGGTGTATCCACGCAGAGTATAGACGGGCATATCCACCCCAATTGGGCCACGTGTGTGCAATAGAATGGTCGCTGTCTGTTGATCATCAGCCATCGGGGAGACAGTAAGCGAGTCGAAAACCACAGGTGAAAATTCTTCACGAAGAACATTCCATGAAGGCCGTTTGTTACGTTTCGGGTCAACAACCCCCATCACAAAGAGAGAGCGCGTCCGGTAATCCTGATAAGTCCAGAAGATTGCTCCGGCGATAAAGCTTTTTGAACGAAAGACTTCCATCTGGTCGTGAATAAGAAGGCGGCGTTGTTCATCCGCTAACTCTGAATCAGCAGGTGTACCATCAGGTATAAAATAATAATCCTTAAGGTTAAGAGTTGAGGTCACAGGACCCCAAAGG
>JACZIY010000831.1 GCA_014860845.1 Anaerolineaceae bacterium | reverse complement strand
GGCAAACTGACATCCCAGGTGCAGCCCTCCATTAAGTACTTAAAATCATTAACCCGCTATGCGCTTCTATTTGAGGAAAAATTATCTCCGTTTATGAACCTGGAAGTTGATAGTGGCGTCGAATTGACCAGTCTGATCCATGATATTCTGAACGATGAAGCATTAATCGCCCAGGCAAAATATTACATCGAAGAAATCGAACGCCAGCATGCCAGAATGGATATTTCAGCCTTGCCCTTTCGCTTTCAGGATGATTTCCAGATGCTGGAACCCCTTATTCCAGTCATTATCTCATCCGGAAAGATATTCCCATTATTGCCAGACCTGGTAGGTATGAATGCGCCAACCGATTATCTGCTGCTGGCGTTGAACCATGATGAATTGCGTGGAGGTGGTGGGTTTATTACAGCTATGGGCACTGCCACGCTTAACAGTTTGATCAATATTGATTTTGAAATGCAGGATTCCTACACCGTGGATGACCTGACAAAAGCTTACCCACTCCCCCCCCAACCACTGCAGGATTTCATGCTGGCTGGGATCTGGGTACCACGTGATGGTAACTGGTCTGCTGATTTTCCCACCTCAGCCCAGTCATTGCAGAATCTTTATGAATTATCCACCGATCAAAAAACGAAGGGTGTCATCGCTTTCGATCAAATGACAGTGCAACAGTTGCTGGACGTGATGGGTCCCATCAACATCGATCCCTCGCAGGAACTGTGGGTGAATTCGGACAATGTTTTGGAATACATGTATGAAAGCTGGGGGCAGGCCAGCGAATCCGAAAATTGGTGGGCAAATCGGAAGGATTTTGTGGGTATTCTTGGCAAAGCCATGTTACAGAGTTTGATCAACACCCGAGACCTCAAAAAAATGATTGCGCTGGCAAAAGTCTCGCACGAATTGCTGCAAACCGGTCACCTGATGGTTTATTTCAATGAGCCAACCATTCAATCCTTACTGGCAGAAATGGATTTGGATGCTGCGGTTCAATATCAAGGTGGAGATTTTTTGTATTGGGTGGATTCCAATATTGGTTTTAACAAAGTGGATGCGGTTATGATTCGAAAATTGACATATGAAGTTGATTTAACCGATCTGGATAACCCCACAGCCCATCTCACCATGGAATACGAACACCCAGTAGATGTTGAAGTGCCCTGTGTGCATGAAGCATCCTATGGAAAAGAAATCGCTTACACCAACATGTTTCAGCGTTGTTATTGGGATTATTGGCAGGTGTATACTGCTCCGAGCACAGTATTGAAGAATGCTAATGTTGAATTCGTCCCGGGTGATCTCCTGCTCAGTGGAATCGACTGGCTTGGGCAGGTGGATCTGGAGAGTGATCTGCCGGGATTGGGCATGGTGGGAGGGCTGCAGATTGTTCCAACGCATTCAGCCAGGAAACTGGAATTGGATTTTGATCTTGATCCGCAGATATTGACCTATCAATCTGGTATCATTGGTTATGAACTTAATTTGCAAAAACAATTGGGATTGAATGAAATAGAAATGGAAATCATTGTTTCTATTCCTTCAAATTATAAATTTGTGAATTATCCAGATGTTGATTCGAATAACCAAACTTTATTGATAATCAATGAAGTGTTAAAACAAAAT
>JACZIY010000830.1 GCA_014860845.1 Anaerolineaceae bacterium | reverse complement strand
GATACGGTCAACTTTATGCCCGAGCCAGTCATCCTGGAAAAGATACCGGATTATGATAGTGGTGATGCCGTCATCGAAACCGTGCCCGTGGCAGCTGGCGAGCGGATTGTGGATGCAAATGGTTCCGTGGTCGTGCTCCTGGCAGGGGTTCGTTACCTGCCAGTTGGCTGCTCCGATGCGAGTTGCGCTGTCGAGTGGGATGGGCAGAGTGAAGTATTGATGGATCAGCAAGGCTTGCGTTATCAACTGAAACCGGGATTATTATGGTCAGATGGCCAGGCATTAACCGCCAGTGATTCCCTTTACTCCTTCCAGATTGCTTCTGATCCGGCTTCCCCGGTGAATACCTTTTATGTGGACAGAACTGCCAGTTACACCGCCAGCGATGATTTACAGACCGAATGGAAGGGACTCCCCGGATTTACATCACCGCACCTGGGTGATTTCTTCTGGATGCCGATGCCGCAACACGCCTGGGGCACATTCAATGCTGATGAATTATTGACGGCTGTGGAATCAACACAGAAACCATTGGGTTGGGGGCCGTATCAGATTGATACCTGGGTGAGTGGCAGCCATATCGAGTTAAGCAGAAACCCGAATTATTTCCGGGTGCAGGAAGGCTTACCAAAATTTGAAAAGCTGGTATTCCGATTCTTAGGTCCGAATGCGGATAGCAATCTGAAAGCATTGGAAATCAATGAGTGCGATTTTGTGGATGCCACGGTGGAATTAGATCAGCAGTTGACCGATGTGGTTGAACGCAGCAATTTAGGTCAGATCAAGGCTTATTTTGCGCAGGGGCCGGAATGGGAGCATCTTGATTTCGGTATTGTGCCTTCCAGTTATGATGATGGCTACCAATTTGATTCTGACCGCCCGGATTGGTTTGGCGATGTGCGAATGCGAACAGCTATGGCTTATTGTACTGATCGTGTTGGGATTGCCAACCGTTATTTTGTCAATCGCTCTTCCGTTCCGATCAGTTTCTATCCACCCTCCCATCCGGCTTACAACCCCAGTCTCAACAGCATTCCCTATGATGTTGAAATGGGGAGCATGCTGCTGGATCAAATCGGGTGGCGTGATGATGATATTAACCCCACCACCCCGCGTATTTCGCAGGGCGTGGCAAACGTTCCGGATGGCACACCTCTGGTATTGGATTACATCACCTCCCAATCCGAATTGAGACAACTGGTATCGGCGGATATAGCCAGCTCTTTGATTACCTGTGGCATCGAAGTTGTGGTGCAAAATGTATACCCGACGGAATTGTATGCACCGGGTCCGGATGGGGTATTATTCGGGCGAAATTTCGACCTTGCTCAATTCACCTGGCAGGCTGGGCGAACGAATCCATGTTTCCTGTATAGCAGTAACCAAGTACCGAATGCAGACAATCTCTGGATTGGCGCTAATATCACCGGGTATTCCAACCCGCAATATGATCTGGCTTGCCAGCAAGCGCAAAATGCAGCTTTGGATGACGTTGAGGCTCAAGCAGAGATTCAACGCTTATTTAATGAAGCTTTACCCGTTCTGCCGTTGTATTATCAGTTAAAAATCAGCGCCAGCCGGACCGATTTTTGTGGATTTGAAGCGGTTGATGTCAGCAATCGCAGCATTTTATATGAAATTGAAGCATTTGGATATGGAGATTTTTGTAAAAATTAACATTTGAACACCTTTGTTTGTAATGTTTTTCCCTTACAAAATACCTGATTTTCCTCTTAAAAAATCATAATAATTCATATGATCTGTTGACTATACGGGCACCTTATGCTATATTTACTGCACAAAATTGTGTTGATGAAATTGAAAGTTGAGGGATGACGCCATGTTTTAGCCAATAAAAAGCGATTATTGGCGATTTATGGTATTTCATTGGCACAAATAAATCATATCGTTCGATCCAAATTTATTAAGGAGGAGAATAGAATGAAACGAAATACCCTTATGTTGTTAGTAGGTATGGTCATCATTGCCAGTATGGTATTGGCAGCCTGCCAACCTACCCCGGCTCCAGTGGTTGAAGAACCCGTTGTTGAAGAGCCTGTTGTTGAAGAACCAGTTGTTGAAGAACCAGTTGTCGAAGAACCAACTGCGGTACCAACTGAAGTGCCAACCCCAGAACCAGTTCGCACCACCCGCAAAGGTGGATGGCTGGATGAAATCGTGGTTTCGGTTGTCGATAGTGGTTCAGCAGTAACACAGATTCAAGCTGGCGCTATTGATATTTATGCCGCCGGTCTGTCTTCCAGCTCATTACCCGAAATCGAAGCTGCTGGTCTGGATTATGCTCAAAGCAATGGTCTGTACTATGAATTAACCTTCAATGCGTATGGCCCAACCTTTGACCAATCCACTGGCGCAGTAAACCCCTTCTTTTTCGCCAAAGCACGTGAAGCTTTGAACTGGTTAGTCGACCGCGATTATATCAATCGTGAGGTTTACAATGGTGGTGCTTTACCTAAATTCTGGAGTATTATCACCAACATGCCTGATTACACCAAGATGGCTGAGACAGTTCGCCGCTTAGAAGCCAAATATGCTTACAATCCTGAATTAGCTGATGCTCAGATGGAAGAAGTCATGCTTGGTATTGAAGGTGTGACCAGAGAAGATGGCATGTATATGTTCAATGGCGAACAGGTCACCTTAATCATGTTGATCAGAAACGACTCTGATAAGACCCGTATCCCGATCGGTGATTATGTTGCCAACCAGCTCGAAACCATTGGTTTCGTAGTTGATCGCCAATACAAGACATCCTCAGAAGCCTCCCCCATCTGGGTTGGTGGCAATGTTGCTGATGGTCTCTGGCATCTCTATACCGGTGCATGGTCTGCAACGATCATTGACCGTGATGAGGGTGACAACTTCGAATTCTTTGATACCCCACAATCTGCCTACGGTTTCTCATCCACATGGCAAGCATTCCAAACTGGAATGGATACTGAATATGGTGTTTTAGCTGACAAGTTAGCTTACAACAAATTCGAGACCATTGAAGAACGCGATGCCGCTATGGCTCAAATGCTTGAATTGGCATTAACTGAATCATCCCATGTGTGGTTGATTGATGGTAAAAACTTCACACCATATCGTGATGGTGTAGAGGTAACCTATGACTTGGCAGCAGGTGTTGATGGTTCGATGATTTGGCCTTACACCATCCGCTTAACTGACCAGGAAGGTGGGCAATTGAAGTGGGGTGCCCCCGATTTGTTCGTTGATCCCTGGAATCCAATTGCAGGTTCTAACTGGGCATTCGATCAGGCAATCGGTCGTGCCACCTGGGGTGAAGCTTACATGATCGATCCTCACACTGGTCTCTATTGGCCACAACGTTTTGATCGTGCTGAAATCACCATAAAAACAGGTTTACCAGTTGGAAAAACATTTGATTGGGTTGACCTGTCATTCGAAGATGAAATTGCAGTTCCAGAAGATGCGATCGTGGACTGGGACGCCGAAAATCAGACATTCGTTACCGCCGCAGAAAAATTCCCTGATGGAACCACTGCCAATGTTAAGAGTGTAGTTTACTACCCAGCTGATCTCTTCGACACCGTCAAGTGGCACGATGGTTCACCTGTTGACTTAGGTGACTTCATCTATTCATGGATTGTTGTACTGGATATGGGCAAAGAAGCTTCTCCAATCTTCGATGAATCATATCAAGCCAATTCAGAAGCCATTTTAGCCAACTACAAAGGCTTCCGAATTCTTTCCGAGAATCCTCTGACCATTGAAGCCTATACCGATGCTTACCAGACAGATGCTGAATTGAATATCGACACCATGTGGCCATCATTGACTTACGGTGAAGCTCCATGGCATGTATTAGCAATGGCTGCCCGTGCGGATGAAGCCGGTGAAGTCGCCTTCTCAGGTGATAAAGCCGATGCCAAATCCACAGAAACGACAACCGTTGAATGGTTCAGCCAGATTGGTGGACCCAGCCTCGAGATCGTTTCTACATGGCTGGATACCAGCATTGAAGAAGGATTTATTCCTTACGCCAATGCATTGGCTGCTTACATCACTCCTGAAGAAGCCGTAGCCCGTTACGAGAATGCCAAAGCTTTCTTTGCTGAATATGGCCACTACAATATTGGTACCGGTCCATACATCCTCAGCGAAGTCTATCTGACTGAAAAAGTCGGCACTTTAATTCCATTTGCTGACTTCCCAGATCTTTCTGACAAATGGTCACAATTTGGTGATCCAAAAGTTGCAACCATTGAATTAGATGGTGAGGGTAGTGTTGTTCTGGGTGGTGAGTTTGCCTTTGATGTGTACGTAACCTTCGAAGGTGAAGCTTATCCCGCTGACGAAATCAAAGAGGTCAAGGGCTTACTCTATGATGCCACCGGCCAAATCGTAGGCGTTATTGATGGCGTTTTGGTTGAAGATGGTTATTACACTATCACCGTTCCTGCTGATGTTTCAGCAGCCATGGAAGCCGGCGCCAGCAAGCTTGAAGCTGTGGTGGTTCCTTTAGTTGTAGCAATTCCGTCCTTCGTCGCACTCGAATTTGTGACCGTCAAGTAAGAGGTCATTCATTTCGCAAAGCAGTCAAATTGAGTAATAAAGGTAGGGGCAAGGCGATCACTCTCCTTGCCCCTTCTTATCCAATTTATGGAGGTAAGATTCTATGGGGTCGGATGTTGAAGTTGTCACACCCAAGGTAGAAAAACAAAAATCGGGATTAATGAGTACGGTCCAAAGAGTAGTAAAATATTCTGGTTTCAGGTTACTTTCCCTGTTTGTTACCGTGGTCATAGGTATTTATTTGACCATCATGATCGCCAATATGGGTGGTTACGTCGATCAGATGATGAAGGCGGAAATTCAAGAACGCATCACCATGCAAATCCAGATAAATCCGGCGTTTAAAACCATGGACGCCGCCACGAAAAATCAATTAACCCAGGAAAAAATTCAATCAGAAATTGACCGTTTGAATCTGGACCAACCATTGGTCATCCGCAGTTTTCGTTTCTTGAAGAATGCGTTAACATTAAATCTTGGTAGGGCTTTATTCATATCGAGTGATAGTGGATCACGAAACGTGAAGTCCATCATATTGGAACGCATTCCATATACATTGCTTCTGATGGGTACTTCTAATTTGATATTATTTTTCAGCACCTTGTTCCTGGCGTTGGCGCTGTCGCGCAAGTACGGTAGTTTTTGGGACAAAGTGGTGATTTCATTGTCTCCAACTTCATCGGTTCCGCCCTGGTTTTATGGGATTTTCTTGATCCTGTTTTTTGCGGCGATTTTAAAAATACTACCTTTCGGTGGTGTTATTGATGCACCGGTACCCAAAGATTTCCTGGGGCGTGCATTAAGTATTGGGAAGCATCTCATTTTGCCCGCCAGTTCATTGATTTTGGCCTCATTCTTTTTAAGTATTTATAACTGGCGCACATTTTTCC
>JACZIY010000829.1 GCA_014860845.1 Anaerolineaceae bacterium | reverse complement strand
TTCCCGAATACTTCTCTGGCATTAATGGCAAAAGCTTTACTTCCCGGTGCTGATATCGAGGAAGCTGAAAGTGCTTTACAATTTGCCAGTGAATTAGAACCTACAAATCCGTATTTGTATTATTTATTGGGAAAAAATTTCCGCATGCAAGGTAATTTGGAAATGGCAGTAAATAATTTTACTCAATGTATAAAATTGGATCGTTTTTTTGTTTTGGCTTACCTATTACAGGCAGATTGTTATAGTCGCTTAAACTTTTCCCAGAATGCATTTCGCGATTATCACACTTGCTGGTGTTTGTCATCCAGAGCAAATCAAAAACAATTAAGAGCCAGCATGGTCAGAGAATTAAAAGCGATCGTAAAATCTGGACACCAATTACCAAACAAAATAACCGAAGAAGATGTCGATTTATTTTTCTCGTTTTATTAAATCAGTCCTTTCGAATTCGATACTTGAAATCGATCAGAGAAGTTAATTGGTAAAAACCGTTTGAGCAGAAAAGATTGATGTGTAGATAATTGCTCAACGGGAAACTGCAGACCCCTCCGTCCAGTGTAGGCTTTGTTGGGCTGCCTCTTAGAGTCTATGGTATTTTGGTATGATGATATTCTCAAAAACCACAGGCACTGTTTCGTCCAATCGATTTTTTTCAAATAAAATTGGAGCCTTACGTTCTTGAAGAGGCAAGACTGAATAAAAATCAACAACCTGTTTCAAAGGCAAAGCTAAAATTGCGTTGTGTCTACCTTTTCCACCATTTTGAAGATCTTTCAATGCAAGTTCACATAAAATCTGATCAGAATTGCTTTCACTGTTTGTAATCATCACATGGACCAATGAAGTGTCAGAGATGGTCACTTCATAGATCCGATAGACTCTGACGGTGGGAGCTCCCCTGGCGTAAAAATTATCTGTCGCTACCGCTTGATTCTCAACGACAGTTGCCACAGAATTGCTGACAAATTGTTCCGGATGTAAGTTGATCTTGAGAGCATCATAAAATTCTTCGTTCAATTCACGAGATGGATCTGTTTCGAGAATGGGATCATCAATTTTGCTGAGGTGTTGTATACAGAACTTTCGTATCAGTGACCAGCTTGAAGGTCGGATAAAGAGCCGGAAATCTTGTTCGTCGCATGAACGTTCGTTATCAAAGTGAAAATCGCCAATCAAATCGTAGATAGCGTCCACATCCAAAATGCGAATTGCCCCGCCAAAAGGTTGGGATTTGACTTCAACCTTATCTCCACGTAGAGTCGCTTTACGTTCCAGTGCAAGTATCCATTCGTCAATGCTTGGATGCTTGAAAATAACTCTTGCCAGTGTGGCGACACTGACGCGTAAACATAATTCATCCGTTGGGCCAATGCCAGGATTATGCTTCATTTGTCGCGAAGGCGATCGCTTGATCTATATTCATAGCTGTACCAGCTATTTGTGCTTTTGCTAATTCATCAGCGCTTAGTGCAAATTGCATCATCGCGCGATTGATTTCCACTTCCACGCGATCGGCAGGCCACCAGGCATTGCCGGTGGCTTTCAACAGCGACTCAGCTGCGGTGTGTAAAGTTGCGCCCCATACGGTTTGTCCCTGGCGTGCTTTCAAACCAGCCAATCCAGCCAGACACTCAGAGATTCCCCGACGGTTGCCCAAACGGCGGAACATCGTCAGACTTTTTCTGAATTGAGATTCAGCCAGTTCAAAATCTTCTTCGTGTTGGGCGATGTAACCCAGGTTATGCACGAAACGTGCCACATCACCTTGGTCGCCTGTAGCACGCAATAACGACTCGCTTTCCTCGTAATATTTCCGAGCCAGGTCAAATTGACCTTGGGTACGTGCCACCTCACCGAGATTATTCAGCGCAAAGGAAATTAACCAGTTTTCGTTGATTAAACGAGCTTCACCAAGAGCTTCTTCATGATAGGCGCGTGCCTTTTCGGTGTTTCCCAACCCAAGCTCGGCGTTCCCGAGATGAATGAGTGTGATGGCAAGGAATGGGAAAATTTGCATTTCCTTGAATGACACTTGGGCTTGATAAAGCAAGGGCTGTGCTTCGCTATCCCTGCCCATATTAATCAATACCACCGCGACACCCATCAGCATGAATGGGAGATAATCTTTGTTCTCGATCTTTTGTACGATTGCCAGGCTTTCCTGTACTTTAGCCAAAGCAATATCCTGCTCGCCTTTCCACATAGACGACGATCCGTTGGCGAACAATATCATCACGCGGGCAAGGGATGCAGCCTGCATGGAAGGGGCTGCCAATAATCGATCTGACCACATTGCACTCTCAATTGAGTAACCGCGGCGGTACCAAAACCAAAACAATATATTGACCATTTGGGCTGACCGCTCAACGCCTTCAGGCGAGGTGAAATTCCATGCGAGTGTTGTGCGAATATTATCGTGCTCACGTTCGATCCAATTCAGCCAATGCAGGGCGTTTGCTGTATAAAGTCCAAAGAAGCCAATCTCGTTGATGATCATGTCCCCATAATAACTGGCATGTTGTGCGTGTAACACTTCTAATTCACCGCTCTGATTAAGACGTTCTAACGCGTACGCACGTATAGTCTCGAGCATTCCAATTCGCGGTTCGCCATCAGCAGTTTCTTCCTGTCGCAGAAGGCTGTTATTTAAGAGCGATGACAGGCTTTCCAAAATATCAAGCTTCCCATCTGGATTGCAGACCGCTTCGACGGCTTCGAATGTGAAACCGCCGACGAATATACTGAGGCGTGCAAATAAAATTTTCTCGTCTTGATTTAACAGGTCGTAACTCCACTCGAGCGTGTTGCGCAGTGTCTGATGACGCGTGGGCAGGTCGCGTGCACCACCTGTCAGCAATTTGAGTTTGTCTTCTAAACGAGAAAGGATCGCCTCCGGCTTCAGAAGCTTGATGCGGGCGGCAGCAAGCTCAAGTGCAAGCGGAAGCCCATCCAGACGGCGGCAGATTTCAGCAATGGAGGAAGAGTTGTTTTTTGTCAAAACAAAATCGGGAATCGCTGTTTGTGCCCGCTCAACGAACAGGATGACTGATTCGTTT
>JACZIY010000014.1 GCA_014860845.1 Anaerolineaceae bacterium | reverse complement strand
GTTGATCAAGAATGGAATCTCACCCGATCAGGTTAGTGGGTATGATCATGAATATTCCACACATTCCGAAATTGGGCGGGTTATAGCTGAAGGCAGCGCAGGAGCAGGTGTTGGTTTGGAATCCGTAGCTGTTGCTTATGGGTTGGATTTTGTATTTTTGACACTTGAACGGTATGATCTGGTTTTTTATCACGATCAAATGAATGAGGAACCAATTAACCTTTTAATACAGTGGCTGCAGCATGCTGAAGGGAAAAAATTTATTAAGCAGTTCCCTGGATATGAAAATACCGAAACAGGGATGATCCGGTATTCGATGTGAAAAAAGTGAATTAAGACAGAAGGAGTAGGAGATGAAAGCTGGTTTTGGTCATATCCAATTCAATGTTGACCTTAAAAACCTATATTTTTATCACGATTTGATGGTATTTTTGGGTTGGCGTATATTGCACCAAAGTAACAATATGTTGGGTTGTGGATATTTGGATGGCTCCAGTCTCTGGTTCACCAATCCAATCAATCAGATTGAAAATGACTATGATGGATCAGGAATGAACCATATTGCCTTTCATACAGAATCAATTGCTGATGTCGATAAAGCAGTAACATTTTTACTAGCTAAGAACATTCCTGCCTTGTTTGATACACCCCAGCACAGACCTGAATTCAGCAATGGTCCGGATGATACCTATTACCAGGTCATGTTTGAATCGCCAGATAGGATTTTAATTGAAATTGTCTATATTGGTCCGAAGTGAAATAATAAACATCAAAAATATTAAAATCTTTTTCAGATTTCCTTTATTCGACAGAGTGTCCTTGTTGCAAGATGTGGCAACAAGGACACTTATCTTTATTTAGAAGGTGATAAGTTAGAAATCTCTTCCCTGCTCATAGATTCGGGTAGGCGAACCCGGATTTGTCTCGCTACCCAGTGGATCAACAGCATCCGGCCGCATCATCTCATTATCTTCGTGATCAATGATGTGGCAGAGCCATACGTAACCGAGACCTCCATTGGGTTCAAATGGGAAATAAGCATCATCTTCAGGTGGTAGCTTGACGTCCCACCACTTTCTTACTGTGCCAGCAGGATTTCCAGATCCAGGGCTTCGATGGCTTCGTTCACCAGCCGCACCAGGTGCCTGGCCAGGATCTTTTCTTCATAGCTCTATGGCATCAGGCTAACTGGTTCATTTCATACGGTTTGAATACAGCGGCGTTTTTTTATCTTTTCAAGGCCCCGGTTGAATCACCCCGCCTTTAGATTGTAAAGGGGCTGCCCTTCTTTTTGGACAGCCCCTTGTTCTATGAGAGATTACATAGGTTGCCCTGGTTGCCCTGGTTGCTCGGGTCCAATGCGGAAGGGGCGCATCATTTCGTTGTCTTCATGCTCAACGATGTGGCAGTGCCAGACAAACTGGCCAGGCGTGTTGAACTGGGCACGCACTCGCGTGACCTGGCCTGGGTACGCGGTGACGGTATCTTTAAATCCGGTTTCCCAGGGTTCAGGTGGTGTAGCGACGCCATCGAGCTGGATGGGCTCAACAACATCGCCGTCTTCATCCATCACCAGCCCCTCGCGGTTGACCACTTCGAAGACCACTTCATGGACGTGCATGGGGTGGGCATCGCCGGTGGTGTTGTAGAACTCCCACATTTCGGTGGCGCCCAGTGCCGGGTTCTCGGTGACGGGCTCCATCCACTTGCGTTCGACTTTTATGCCCGCCTCGACCGTGCCGAGCAGGGCTTCGACCGGTCCCTCGATTGGATCACCAGATGCATCGTAGCCCATGCCCATCTTCTCGATCAAAGCCAGCGGACGTGTGACGGTCTCCGGTGGGAGTGGAACGACGGGAGGCAGGATCAGGAACTGCGGCGGGGTGGTTGGACCTGGGGCGACCGCAGGCACCACGTTGAATGCCATGATCTGGCCAGTCGAACCGGGATCGGCAGGATCAAAGTCAACGCCCGGAACGCCGCCGCCGAAGGGTTCATCGGGACCGACGTTGCCAAGCACATAGTTGCCCAGCGGAACGTTGGTGAAGTCAACGATAATGTCAGCGCGCTCGGCCAGGCCCATAAGCAGCCGATTGCCATGGCCGGCTGTGATATTTACCGGTGCAGCCAGGTAACCACCCTCGTTGCCGATCGCCCAAACTTCCACGCCGGGGATCTGGTTGAAGTCCAGGATCAGGAAACGCGACTGGCAGCCATTGAGGAAGCAGAAGCGATAGCGGCGCTGCTCAACGGTTTGAAAGGGCCAGGTGTTTCCGTTGACCATCATCATGTTGCCGAAGAACTCCGGGTTCCAGATCGG
>JACZIY010000828.1 GCA_014860845.1 Anaerolineaceae bacterium | reverse complement strand
ATGCATATTGGAAAAGTTCATTACAACGTTTCTAGTCTGGAACGTGCTGCATATTTTTACGAAGAGGGATTGGGCATGAAAGTGCTTGAGAAATCTGACCAATCCATTACCCTCGGAACGATAGCCGACCAACCTCTTTTGGTACTTCATCGGGTTAACAATCCAGCACCTCGAAAAAAAACCACCGGTCTTTATCATCTCGCTATTCGTTTACCCAGTCGGGAAGACCTGGCCCGTTTGATCTACCATCTGGTGAATAATCAGGTGGATTTGGATGGCGTGGCTGACCACGGTGTCTCCGAAGCGCTTTATCTAACCGGGCCGGAAGACATGGGAATTGAATTGACCTGCGACCGAGACTATGAACAATGGCCAATCGATGAAGAAGGTCAATTGGATATGATCACAGAAGAACTGGATTTGGACGACCTGATTTTAACGATTCAAGGAAAGAATAAAAAATGGGCCGGACTGCCGGCAGACACAACCATTGGACACATTCATTTGCGGGTTGCAGAATTGGAAAAAACAGCTGAGTTCTACACGGCACTCGGATTTGAAATAACGCAGTCATATGGTGATCAAGCTCTCTTCTTTGCAAGCGGTGAGTATCACCATCACATTGGCGCTAATACCTGGCAGAGTGCAGGAGCAGATCCTTTGGCTGCCGATACATCTGGATTAAATCATTTTGAGGTCATATTTCCCGATCAAAAGAGCCTTGAAAATCGTGCAAAAATTCTTGATGAAGCTGAACTTGCAATGGAAAAGACGGAAGACGGAATTTCTGTGGTTGATCCGAATGGAATTCATCTCAAATTGATGTCTTCATCCTGATACAATTTAGGCAAACCACTTTAATCCGATGCATACCACAGGGCTTCTTCCACCACCCAGCCATAGATTTTGGATTCTTCAATTTCCACCAGCCACCAGTTATATTTGTCGACCACAGCAGGTCCATCAACGATTTTAAGCTTCATACCTGGCTGCAAATATCGCTTAACAGCGCCATTTAATGATGGCATCTCTCTTAACCGCAAGTCATTTCCTGATATTTTCACAATTAATCGACGACCTGGTTCAAACACTGGAGATCCTAATCCATATGCCCAATCGTCTTGAAAATGTAAGGAATTTTCAACCACCCAACCTGTAAATTCACCCACCCGAACCTGCCACCATTTTTCTCCAGCAACCAATTCTGATTTATCTAAAATTCTAACTTTTTCACCGGAAATAAATTGTTTAAGATTAAATGCAGCATGGCTTGGAGCATCTTTAAGCCAGAATTGATTTTCAGATGGTAGCACAACATAACGCCCATTTGGTTTAAAGGTCGTAATAATGTTCAGCCAACCCACTAATTTAATCGGATGTTCACTTTGAAAGAATAATCTTGGTTCACCCCCCTGAATATTTGCCAGGTATATAGTGGAAAAAGGCTTCTTTTCAGTACCTTCCATACGTGTATAAGCGATCCGGTCACCATCAGGAGACCAGGATAATTCATCCATTATGAGTGTTTGTTCTGGTGCCAGTAAAGCGGTTTTGGTGCCAAATTCGAAATCATACAGCCGAATGCCCTGGCGTTGCTCAGCTACAGCCATTATTTTTGCATCTGGCGACCAGGCGAAGATGGGATCATCACAACTGGAGGAAACCACTCGTAGTTCACATTCTTCACCAGACATGCATTGTTTCAGGTCAATTCGATACAATCTGGATGCATTCTCCTGTACTGGATCATTCATGCAGAAAGCTACCTGTTTATCATCGGGAGATAATTGTGGAAAAACCTGCAATGGTGATTGGTTTTTCTCCAGCGAAATAGTTTGCCATTCTCTACCGATCGGAAAAATTTTGACATCGCTATGCTCACAGCCAGCTGCAAGCATGTGACCGGATTTTGAGATGGAATTTATTACGCAACTTTCTTCATCCTCAATTGCTGAAACCAGGAAGTTTTCTCTGGTATGCATATTAACCAATTTCTCCCCCACCAGGGAGTAAATCGTGTTCGATGAATGTTCAAAAATATCATTTCCCGTTGCGATGGTCATCAATTTTATTTGAAATGAAAGAGCTTCCAGTGAGTTTTTTTCCAGGTCATAAAATACCAGATAAAACCCAGCCGGTAACAAATTAATCTGTGAATCTATTCTTAAAAATGGAGTTGGTTCAGAAATGGGTTCTGGGGTTGAAGTTGCTTTCTCAATATCCGGTGTTTCCGCGGTTGTTTCATTTTGAATCAATGTTGTTGTCCTCAAAGTATTCACCGAGGGATCAACCGTCATTTGTTCATCTGGTGTTGCTGCAGGCTCACCGCCACTACACCCCACTAAAAGCACAAAGATAAGAACAAAAACCACCAACTTGCCAGATTTCACTGTCACCATTCCCATACACCTGAGCTCGAATCAACTACTTATTTAATCATGACACTTTTTCCAGATTTTTCAATGGCGTTTAGATAGCTTAACATTCTTTCTCCTGAATCAGTCTGAACAAAAACATTCAGGGTGTTAAATAACTTGTTCGTCTTATCACTCTGAATTAAGTTTCAGGTGAGCGGCTATTTCATGTAGTTGATTGGTAGTTAGATAGTCCACCCCTGATTCTTTCATTCTCATTGCCAGGTCAGATCGATCCATATCGAGGGTCCAGGCATCTACAGTGTTCCCTGCTTCTTGAAGATATTTAATCCAATGAAAGCCTGCATTCATTGCTTCATCCAATAATTGTGCATTGATAAACCAGGTGATACCCGATGGCACCTGCTGTAAGAGTGTCTCTGCCCGGGCTTCAAAGTATTCACTTAATTTGCCCCAACGTTGCACTGCCAGAGGATGATCGTCCAGATAACCAAAAGCACCTAAACGGAATGGCGGAATCCCTTCTTCTCTTGGTTCCTTTTGTACCAAATCCAGGTAAAGTAAAGGGTCAAAGCCTAACAACAAATCCGGAGCCATTTTATTTAAGACACGCACAGCCCAATCCGCGACCGAACTGACCATCACCGAATGCTGAACTGGTTTTATCCAATTTACCAGACTACGTAAACTTGTTGGCGTTAATGGCGCATAAGGTTTCAAGTCCAATTGCAGAAATCCATCAATTGGATATTCCTGTAAAAGCGCAACAGCCTGACTGAGCGTTCCTATATTATGAGTCGAGTCTTTATATTTTAATTTTTGAATAAACGCTGCAGTCTGATCAACCACCTGTCTTGAAGTTTCGCTAACGTTTTCCAGTTTTGGATCATGTAAAAGCGCAAAATCGCCATCCTTCATCGGGATGACATCCACTTCAATCCGATTAATCCCCGCCTTCAAACTGATTTCCAGTCCAGTCAAAGAACCAGGCGGCATTTGATGATCGAGATTAGCTGCATGTAGGATCAAGCGCGTCATGCAGTTCTTCTCCTTCGATTAATGAGAATTATCCCGGTTGCCAGACTTAAGAAAAGAATTCCCAGCCCAATAAAGAATATCTGTATCAGACTTAATAATGCCAGGTAGTGCAATGCAAGATCTGGTAGATTCCAGGTTGCGAACAATCCATTCCAAAGAATATGGGCAATAAGGGGCAAAGATGTAACGACCATGATAAATAAACCCAGATCAAGAATTTTTATAAAATTCTGTTTTAAATCCATCACAATCCAATTCTGGAAGGTCAGTAGTAACAGAGTGATGGATAATGAAATGATTGTAAAGATGCCATTGATCAATACCAATTGGGTTGGACTGATCACCGTACTATATGAATAGAGTTTTTGCCCAAAAGTTATATAGGAAACGTGGAATAATACAGAGAACAATATTGCACCGAGCACCAGATTCAACCAACCTATGGGTTTCAATCGCCACAAAAGGAGTACCAAGAACAAAAAAACCAACCCCGCTATTCCAAAGCGGATCAATCGTTCCCGATTTAGTTTTGATTGCTGTAAATCCTCCAATTCATTTTGATAATCAAGTACAGCCAAATTTGGATCAGCATTGGTTGCTTCTTCGGGTAAAGGCTGACCGATCGCTGTGGCATAAGCAGCCAGTAATTGAGATTGTTGCCTGGCAGTTTCAATCTTAAGTTCATTGAGCGTACTTCTGGAGAAATTGATCATTTCAGTTAACACACGACCTTGCGTGGTGGCTGGCAAATTAATCCCTGATAATGCTGCCAGCGTCGGTGCCACATCCACCATGAATATATCATCATACACACCGGGCAAGACACGATTTCCAACCATGATAAAGGGTTCAACCAGGGTGATTGGATCGTGACCGCCATGTCCCCCCTGATCTATATGGCCATGATCGGAACTGATCATCAGCACATCTTTTGAAAAATCTAATTCCGCCACAATTTCAGCCAATAATCCATCCACCCGGTTGGCCGCCTGATCCCACCTTTCATCTTGCGGTCCACCTTCATGATGACCGGCGTAGTCCACCTGATCCAGATGAATCATGATCAAATCATAATTATCTGATTCCAGCCAGGGAATGGTTGCCTCCACCACCTGACGATCAGCTTTTTGATCGTCCTCCTGGGTGAAAAAACCAATATCAAGCGAATCTGCAGGAATTATTTTCTCAAACCAATAATATCCTGATACCGCAGTACGTAAACCATGACGTTTAGCCGAACTAAAAATGTTATCCTGTGTTAGCTGATAAAAATTTTCATATTCGAGATTGAATGCTGGTGCATCACTCAAATACGGCCAGGCGCCAGTTAACAGGCTGCCATAACCAGGTGATGAAAATGAGGGTGTTTGGGAGAGCATTTTGGCACTGGCGCCCTGGTTTCGTAGTTGGTTTAAAAACGGCATTACTTCAGATTTAAGGGATGTGTCATACCGTAATCCATCGATCAGAACATATACAACCCGCTCGCCCATTGGTTCCCCAAATGATTGACCTGGTACAGGGGGGTTCTCTGACAATGGAGAACGGTACCCATACAGATTATCCATCAACTCCAAAGCAAGAAAGATCGCTCCCGCACCTAAAGCGAGTGCTAAAACCAAACGAACCATTAATTTGAAAGATTTTTTCATATCAGCTCTCAATCTATAAGATCTTCAACGTTGTGGTTAAATCTAACATATCATAGAAGGAGTGACAAATAAAAAGCTTGCATTAATTAACAAATTCTGAAGTTTTCTTTTTATAATAGAATTGTATTTAACAGAAACTTCTGATTGAATCATTTGATAGAGATTGGCGATGGCAAAAAAAAATGTTCGTATCATTCTAAACCCAAGTGCAGGATCGAAAAATCCTCCTTTACGGATATTTAATAATCTTTTTCATCAGGCTAATATTGATTGGGATCTGGTCATTACCAAAAAACGATGTGATGGAATATGCCAGGCAGAAAAAGCCATAAAAGATGATGTAGATATCGTTGTTGCATATGGGGGAGACGGAACGGTCATGGAAGTCGCCAGTGGCTTACAGGGCACTGGCATACCCATGGCAATCCTTCCGGGGGGCACAGGCAATATTTTGTCCATTGAGCTTGGTATTCCTCAAAATTTACAGGAAGCCTGCGCATTGATTACCCATCCTGAAAAATCACACCTCCGTTCTATTGATCTTGGAATTACCAATGATCAGACAGTACCTGCATTTGCTTTACGGGCAGGTATGGGGTTGGAAGCAGCCATGCTGGAAGGCACCGATCGCGAGCTTAAAGAACGATATGGAATTTTTGCTTATATTATGGGAGCTACCCAGGCATTACACAATATTAAAGAAGCACACTACCACCTGATTCTTGATGGTGAACCACTAGAATGTTCAGGTTTAACCTGCTTAATTGCCAATGCTGGCTATTTTGGCGTACCAGGCCTGGTTCTGGATCCCAAAGTAAAAATAGATGATGGCTTATTAGATGTATTTGTACTGCGTAAGATGGATCTAATGCAATTATTTTCTCTGGCAGCTTCCATCGTCGGTGGAAATGAGCTGAAAGATCCAGCCTTACACTGGCAGGTGAAGACTGTCTCAATCGAGTCCGATCCGGTACAGGCAACCCAGGCGGATGGCGAAATGTGGGGGCAATCACCAGTGGAAATAAAGGTCAAGAACGAAGCATTGCAGGTAATTGTGCCTGCATAAATTTCAGATTATTGCAATGATTGCATCACAAATTTGAGTTGGGTTTCGTTTTCAACAGCGCCAGGGATAAATTGCCGAATCCATAACACTGCTTCCAGTGGACTCCAACCAAAATTATCCACTGCCATAGCAGTCAGAAACGTACCGGTTCTCCCAATCCCTGCAAAACAATGGATAGCAATGTTTTCACCTGATCTTGCCCAGAATATCACCTGCTGAACTGCCTCCAGATAAGAATTCAGATCTGTAGGAATATTAAAATCCTCTACCGGGTAATGCAGAATCTCAATATTATTCGCATTATAAAGTGTTAGCAAATCCACATTAGCTCTCTGCCACCACTCAAATTCCTCTACCAATATAACAACTTTAGATACTTCACCTTCCAGCATTTCATCTACTGTCGTTAATCCATAATCAAAGGAGCCTTTTGGCATGGGACTGCGAAATATTTTTCCAGGAAGTCCAAAAGGGATCAAGGTTAAATTATTCATAATCAAAACCTTCTAGCTATTCCAAGTGATCTTGTATTGTTATAAAAATAAGAGATAATAATCATAACAGGCGGGCCTGCCCTCTACGGGCACCTAATAAAGAGCACCTCACCAGGTGCTCTATTCTTTTATCACTTTCTTTTCATTGTTAAAGGGATCGGTTTTCTTAACCCATCCAGTAGATGCAGAAATGTTAACCCTGGGTGATTTTTCAACATTCGGGGACCAGCATAGTGCATTACTACACGTATCTTCTCACGCATAGACTTTTGATAACAATGAGTGGGACAATTAGCACAGGTGGTTTTCTTTTCCTGGTATGGGCATTTTTCCAGTCTGAGGTGAGCATAGTCTTTCAGTCCCTGACACTCTGCACATAATCCATTCTGATTTTTATGTTGATCATGACAATATAATTCAATCATCAAATCGATGGTTTTTTGTTCTCGTTGTAATCTAGGATGCATAGATTTCCTTAATGGTTGATTGAAAGCCCCAAACTCCAACACCATTCGTCTGTAAATATTCATATTCGAGAAATTTTCCAATTTCATCCAATGTGATAAATACTTTGGATGCTTGTGCGAGCAAATCAGGTGCATTGGTGGTTGCAACAGCCAGGCAGATCAAATCTGCAGCTAATGCGGATGTTATACCTAAAGGTGCATTTTCGATCACCAGCGTCTGGTCTGGTCTCACTTGCAGGTGCTGTAACAACAATTGGTAAGGTTGTGGATGGGGCTTACTGAATTGAACATCTTCCGATGCCACCAGATCAGAAAAATAATCCCGAATACCGGTTTTTGATAACAATTCTTCAACCACCTGTCTTGTACTGCCGGTAGCAACCCCCAGCTGATATCCAAAGCCATGCAGTAATTTAACCAAATCTTTTGCACCATTCACAAGACGAGGCGTAAAGGCTTCTAAAAAGAGTTGATCACGATATTCACTGACTTTCTGCCAGGTATCAACATCAGCATCGATTTGATGCTTTTGTATCAACTCAACCAAAATATCCTTTGAATTTCTACCTTCATTGATTAAAAAATACTCTTCAGGGATATCGATATTTAATTTGGTTTTGATCGCTTCCCGCCATGTACGGGCATGACACCTCATCGAATCAATTAAGACCCCATCCAGATCAAATAAAATAGCTCTATTCACTCGCATAATCCTTCGTTAACATCGCACGATTATAACCGGATTTAATCCGAATGCATTCATATAATTCTAAATGATCCTGAATTATTCCTTTTTATCAAACCTGTACAAAATTATCTTTCCGGAGAAAGGATCGTTGAAGAATCCTGTAACAGGTATGACTTGATTTTTAAAAAGGCTTCACTCTGAGGTTCAGTTGCCATTTTCCAGAAAGCTACCTGGGCAGAGGTGGAAGGAAGCCGGCGATGTTTCCCCACATAAATATCCTGTGACAACTCAAGATCATCAATCTTAACGATCATGACCTGATCTTTGACAATTCTTTGTGCCACCAGCATCGAAACAAAACCAACGCCAATGCCTTCCTGTACTGCAAAAGCAATAGCCTCGGAATTACCCAGGGTTAATATCCTGTGCAGATCATTGATATCAAATCCCTTTTGGGCTAAACCATCGCGTAGCACCATATAAGAACCTGCAGAATGTTCCCTTAAGATTAAATTTGCCTTGCGTAATTCATCCAGATTGATACTCTCTCTCCGTGTCCAGGGATGATTTTTAGGAACAATCAAAACCAAGGGTTCGGAAATAAATTTATGAAATTCAATATCTGGATGGTAATCAAAAACACTCGAAACCATTATCTGGGCTTTACCTTCGTTCAATAATCGCATTGCATCATTCCGGTTACTGACAGAAATGAATGCTTCCACTTTTGGATATTTCTTTAAGAAGTCAGCCATTAATGTCGGCAGAATATATTTTCCAGGAGTCGTTGTACAGGCAATCCATAATTGGCCATGAATCTCCTCTTTCAAAGTATCCATCATTTCATCTGCGCGAATAGCTGATAAAACCAGATCCCTTGCCATCGGAAGCAATGTAACACCAGCTTCTGTTAATGCTAACTTTCGTCCTGCTCTAATAAATAATTGCATTCCAAAATGTTTTTCAAGGTTATGGATATGTTGGGTCACACTGGGTTGCGACATATGCAAGCGTTTGGCTGCTTGAGAAAAATTCAGTGTTTCAGCTGCAGCCAGAAAAACACGTAACTGATGTGTGTCTAACATATCAAGTCTCCTGACAAATAAGCTTTATTTTATCATATTTGTCTTAAGAATAAGCTTTACTTATAGATGGAGCACAAATAATCCAATATTTTATTGTGATTTATGTCACTAACACATTAAAGG
>JACZIY010000827.1 GCA_014860845.1 Anaerolineaceae bacterium | reverse complement strand
TTCACCCGCACCGATCCACCCGTTCAGGCATTCGGAGACCTGCCCCCAGGTGTGACACCCACTATCACCCGCACCGTCGAGGAGTTCTTCCCCAATCTGACCCTGGTCTATGATCTGACCGGCACCAGCAGTCCACAATTGTCGCAGGCAATTCCTGTTACCGGCGAGATGCCATCTACGTTAACGAAAACACCCACGCCAACACCATCCCCAACGGCAATTGCCTGTTCCTTACCGGACGGCTGGGTCGTTTACACGGTTAAGCTTTGGGATACCCTCTTCTGGCTCAGTTTATCCGTGCGCACTTCGGTGGATTATTTGATGGAAGTCAATTGCCTGTCTTCACAAACAATAATTGTCGGGCAGGAACTTTATTTGCCTTATTATCCTCCTAAAGCCAGCTTCACCGCATCCAAATCTCCCACCCCAACCGACTCTCCGCCAACACGCACCTACACCCGCACCAACACATCCACATCAACACGTACACCCACCCCAACTTTTACATTTACATTCACTTCTGTGCCACCGACGGCTACCAGTGTACCTCCTACGCTCACTTTCACCAACGTTCCACCGACCGAAGTTCCACCCACAGAAGTACCGACAGAAGTACCGACAGAAATCCCGACAGAAGCAACAGAACCAACTACAGACCCTGGGGGATAAATCAACCTCCTAAAATATCTCAATAAATCATGAAGCAAAACTACTTCAGACATTACATCTTTAATGCACTAAAAATTGCATTGGGATTGCTATTGCTCTACCTTTCTTTCCAGCGCGTTGATTGGACAATCCTGCTGGATGCGCTGCGATCCGTTTCCGGGTTCTGGCTGGTCCTGGCGATCCTCAGTGTGCTCCTCAGCCTCGCGTTAAAAGTCTGGCGTTGGGACCTGCTTCTTCGAAACTATAATCTTCGTCTACCGCTCAAGCGTCTCATCTCCGCCTTCTTTCTTGGTCAGGCAGCCAACATCCTGTTAATCATCCGCGGTGGAGAGATTGTGCGCGTCACCTCAGCCCACCAGCCCGGGCAGGATGATTGGGTCGAGATCACAGCCACCATCGCCATCGAAAAATACCTCGATCTGCTCTTCCTGGTGCTGCTCATGCTGGCCATGGCAACCAACCTGCCCGCTCTGGCACTTGAGAGCATGGGCAGTCTTTACCCATTGCTCATCATCATGACGATCCTACTCTTGCTTGTAGTATTGTTCGGACCCACGCTCTGGCGCAGGTTTATCCCCGGGGAAAGCAAAACTCCGTGGTTGGCAAAAGTCCAGCGCAAACTCGACCAGTTTCTGCAGGCCAGTCTCTGGTTGCGCGATCCACGCAAGCTGCTACCTTCTCTGGGGATCACGCTGCTTATCTGGACTGGGATGGCGCTCACCAACCGGCTGGTATTCCAATCCCTGGCGATCGATCTGGGTTGGGATGCAGCGGTTCTGGTGCTCATTCTGGTCGATATTGGCGTCCTACCAGCGCTAATGCCTGGCAATCTCGGTCCCTTCACATATTTTGCCCAGCTGGCTCTCATCCCATATGCTGTCACGGACGATCTGGCAGTTGCCTTTGCCATCGTCCTGTATGTCATTGTCACACTGCCGCCTTTGTTGATCTCTGGATTGCTCATGCTATTACCTCCCCGTCTCAAACCCGAGGTACCGCATGCCTGAAAGTTCACTGCTGCTATCAGTAATCGTCCCGGCTAAAGATGCTGCAGACTCCATCGCGGATTGCCTGCGAGCGCTCACACATCAGCAAGGTTATACCCTGGGTCAGGAT
>JACZIY010000826.1 GCA_014860845.1 Anaerolineaceae bacterium | reverse complement strand
TGTTCTCAACAAAAGACCATTCGTTGTTAATTATTATATAAGACATTCTGTTAGTTTTTACAATCAATTATCTTCTTTCCTTTCTAGAAGAAAATTCTGCTGTCCATTAGATTTAAGCTATAATTTGAGAAAATATAATCTGATGTTTATTTTTTCGGATTTCTTGTTTTGAGGAAAAAAATGAAAATTGATGTGAATAAATACCCATATCCCAGAAGACGTGTTATCAGAACAATTCTGAGGAACCTGATTAATTTGGCGTTTACGGTTCTTGGGGATTTTGAAATTATTGGCAAAGAAAATTTACCCAAATCAGGGCCATTATTGGTAGTTAGCAACCATTTTAGCTTTTTGGATCCACTGGCAGTGATTAATCTACTTTCCTGGCGGTTGGAATTCCTGGGTGGAACGCGGACACCCAATGCGCCTGGAACAGTTGAATGGTTGCGTCATCTTTGGGGAATCATCCCGGTATTTCGCGGGTCTGTATCCCGGGACACATTTATTATTTCTGAGTCTGTATTGGCTCAGAATGGTATTCTGGGAATTTTCCCGGAGGGTGGAAGTTGGGCAAACG
This sequence comes from Anaerolineaceae bacterium, assembly GCA_014860845.1. Next base: position 7,579 of record JACZIY010000826.1, on the reverse strand, counting down.
TATTGCGTCCAGCCAGACCCGGGGTGGCTTTTCTAGCTGCCAAAACAAGTGCTACCATTTTACCCATTGGATTGGATGGTTTTGATACTTTTTTCTCAAAAATCAGACAATTCAAAAGACCAAAAGTGACGGCCAGAATTGGAAAACCATTTGGCCCTTATCAGATTGATGTAAAAAACCGTACTGATCGTTTGAAATTAGACGAAATTGGCCATGATATCATGATCCATATTTCCAGGCTTTTACCGCCTGAAAAACATGGATATTATTCAAATGATCCAGACATTCGGGAAGCAGCTAAAGGAACAGAAATTTATCCCTGGGAGACTATGCAGGAAGTCTAGATCTGCTAATCTGATCAGGGGTTTAAATCGACAGCCAATTGAATCCAACCGTCATGGTGGGTAATACGAACAATTTTCCCTATGACAGTTATTGTTATTTTGGTTATGGCATGTGGGATGGAAATTGAAATTTCTTCACCGATATGGAAGTGATCGTCATAAAGGGTAGTGATCAAAATCCCTGAAGAACTGACGTTTATAGCCTGTGCTGGCCGTTTGATGGGCGTCAGGATATAAACTGGTCGTTTCCAGGTCAGCCGAATTGCATTGCGATTATCTCCAGGAAGGATATTGGATGCCTTCATAAGTCTCCAGAAAAAATTGATTTCATAGTAGATTATAACGAAAATTTCAGATTTAAAGCAAAATCAGCGGGTCTATCTTATGAACCAAATTATTAAAATCCGGTAAAATAATTTTATAGGTAATATTCGGAACCAAAAAAATAATCCTCAACAACTTTTTAATAGAATCGTGGATCCTTCTTTTATATCATTCTATGCATATCGTTTGATTCGATCGATAAAAAAATGAAAAAAGAATTTGGATATTTTCCTTCAGTTGAAAGTTTATATCAATGGTTATTAACTCTATCGCTTGACCTGGACAGTTGGGACTGTGGTCAGGCAAAATCGGTTAATCATCTTTATAATGAAATTAAAAACGGAGAAAGTACCATTCAGCTCAGGCCTCCATTGCGAGTTGTGAATGTCGTTCAGGTTTTAGTAACTCTTAACGGTAAGTTTCTATTAGAACTTGAACAGGAATTAGATGATAAACGCAAGCGCAAAAGAAACATTCCCCCGAGCGAGAAAATGAAACCGGGAGAGAATTGCCTGGATGCAGCCAGAAGATGTTTATTGGAGGAATTACAAATTCTTGAACAAGAAATTGAAATTTTATCGGATCAATGCATACCATCATACCGGTATAGAAAATCAAGGTCTTACCCAGGTTTAAGCACGAAATACTGTATTTATCGGGTGAAGGTTTTCGTAAAAAATTTATCAGCAGAAGGTTTTTGGACTGAAGAAAAAACAAATTATGGTGAAAAAGAAATTATCCGTCGTTTTTATTGGGGCTGGGATTACCTTAAAAAGATAAAATTTCCGGATTAGGATGAGACAAAAATGAACATACTCCCTGGGGTAAAAGCATATTTCGATGCAATCACACATAAATTTCAAGTTGAGAATCATGCTGAAATAATCGAATTAGAGCAAGTCTTGGGAATTCAATACCCTCAAATGATGACCCAGCCGTGGCCACGTGCATTCAATTACCGACTTGAATTTTTTTCCGGTGAGAATCCACCTTCCCAGGTTAAGAACCAAATTCTTGCTTACTTGCAAAATAAGCCTGAAGAACATGTGGTCAATATTTTTTCAGAAAAATTGAATCAATTGATTCCAGCATATCGTGATCAGGGTTATTTGCACGCCTGGTCTAATATCCTGATGTTCAGAAAATTACCCTTACGAGAAAAAAATACCCTGCCTTCCGGTGTCGAAATCAAGTTAATCACAACGATCCAGGATGTTTCACTCGCAAATTCAATTGAGCCCGATTACCCATGCAGCACCAAAGGCCTTGATGACCCTACCATCCATAATTTGATGGCATTCTTTCAAGGTGAAGTGTGCGCGAAAGCGCAGGTGATTACCCTTCCCGGTAAATTTGCATATATAGCAGATATTTTCACCCATCCGGATTTTCGCAGGAAAGGGATCAGTACAACATTACTGCAGGAGATGAACCAGATTGCATTGGGAGCAGGAAATAGTATGTCCATACTGGTGCCCTCAAAGATGACCCGGGAATTTGATTTGTTTCAGAAATTTTCGTATCAGATTCTGATCGAGATGGCTTTGTTGGTTCCAGATCAAACCGATCATTAAATAATTCTGCCAGTTCTGTTTTTTGAATTAAATGTAAAATTCATACTATGACGGATCAAGATTTTTATCGATTACAAAATCAATGGTCGAAAATTTATTTTCGTAATATCAGCCAGGGGGATTTGGATAGAGTCTTATGGATTAATCGACTTACTGGCATGAAAGGTGTTCGCATTTTAGAATTAGGCGCAGGTGGGGGACAATTTTCAGTTACAGCTTACCAGTTGGATCACAAAGTGACAGCTGTCGAAATTGAACCGGATTTCGTTGAACATATTCGCAATCTCTTGAAACACAGGAACCCTGAAAACCTGACGATTCTTACTGCTGATTTTTATTCACTAGAGCTCGAAGGCGTTTTTGATTTGATCTGTTATTGGGATGGATTTGGTGTGGGAAGTGATTCTGATCAACGTAGGTTGTTGGAGAAAATTTCTACCTGGCTGACGCCAGATGGATCTGTTTTCCTGGAGATCTTCACACCCTGGTTTTGGGCAAGTCAAGCGGTTGGTGTAAAATTTCCTATCGGTGATGCGATAAGAGAATATGGGTTCGATGCTGCAAGATGTGCAGTGACCGATACCTGGTTTTTGAAAGATGATCCTTCAATAAAAACAACCCAACGATTACGTTGTTATTCACCTGCTGATTTGGCGATGCTTTTAGAAGGCAGCGGTCTGACAATATTAGAAAATTTTCCGGGAGGATTTTTGGATTATAGCACTGGTTCTTATATCCCTGAAGTTCCATTACACCAGGCTATGTCATACATAACCCGGTTAGTTCATGCCTAAGAATTGAAGTAGGATAAATAAGTGCAAACAAAAATATTGAAAATCGAAAAAATCATTTCTGAAATTCAGTCTTTATTTAAAATACCAGCGATATCTGTTGCTATCGTTGGGAAAGACCAGATAAAATATGCCAGAGGATTTGGCTCGCTTTCTATACAGAATGCTCAATCCGTCAATGAACATACAATTTTCGCACTGGCATCGATCTCAAAATCCACAACCTCCGCCGGGTTAGCAATTTTAGTCGATGAAGAAAAATTGACCTGGACAGATCCGGTAAGAAAATTCTTGCCCGAGTTTTCGCTTAATGACCCTTTTGTGGATCGTGAAATTCAGGTGCGTGATCTGCTAATCCATAATAGTGGCTTGCCAGATGTGAGTGGGGGAACCATCTGGTATGATTCTAAATTCAACCGTAAAGAGGTTGTTCACAGGCTACGATATTTGAAACCCTGTACCAGTTTTCGCTCCGCTTATGCTTACCAAAATGTCACCTTCCTGGTGGCTGGTGAGATCATTGAAGCAATTACAGGTCATTCATGGGATGATTTTATCCAGGAGAGAATCTTCTCTCCCCTGGGTATGAAAAGAACGACTACCAGACTGTTTGAATTGGAAAAGTTAGGAAATTTCGCCATTCCACATGCCTGGATAAATGGTCATATTCAGTCTATTCCATACCGCAATCACGAAAATGTTGGTGCGGCTGCTGCGGTGAATTCCTCTGTTTGGGATTGGGCACGATTTGTTCAGATGTTTCTTAATAATGGAGAATATAACAGTCAGCGTATCATCACACCTGAACGTGTAAAAGAATTATGGTCACCACAGACCTGTATTCCCATCAATGCAATCCCATCAGAGTTACAAAAAACGACTTACACGTATGATGCATATGGGATGGGATGGTTTATTCGCGATTATTGTGGTCATCAGACGATTACCCATTCGGGTGGCGTAGATGGGATGCGGACAAAAATGGCAATCCTTCCAGGGGAAAACATAGGATTTGTTATCTTCACCAATATCGAACCTGGTTATCCTCTAAATGCCTTATATTATTCCATACTGGATATACTACTGGATCTGGAGGATACCCCCTGGCCAACGATTTTTGAAAAGCTCCAGAGAGAATATTTCGAAAGGCAAGCTGAAAGAATGGCTGAGAGATTGAAAACTAGACAACAACATTCCTCTCCCAGTTTTGACCTCCAGGCTTATTGTGGAGATTATTATGACCCGAAAACTGGGAAAATTATAGTGAGCCAGGATCATCAACAGTTAAGGCTTTCATTTCAACAATCCAATTGTTTCCAGGCCACTCTAACACACTGGTATCAGGATACTTTTCAAATAGAATGGGTTGAATCCTATATCCCAAACGGTTTATTAACCTTTGTGCTTGATACTAACCATCAGCCAGTTGGTATCCATCTCGATCAACCTAATCTATTGGACGTTGATTTCTCTGAATTGGATATTCAAAAATGGAATCAAATCAACGGTGACTCTTAGGAGATGAATTGAACAATTGTATTTTTTGTAAAATAATCAATGGGGAAGCTTCTGCCAGCATTGTATATGAAGATGAAATTTGCCTGGCGTTTATGGATATTCAACCAGTCACACCGGGTCATGTGCTTGTGGTGCCCCGGCAACATGCGATTGGCTTGGCTGACCTTCCTATGGAGATTGGTGGACATCTTTTTCAGGTGGGTCAAAAAGTTTCAGCTGGATTAAAAAAGAGTCGGATTTGTTGTGAAGGTATCAATTTCTTTCTTGCAGACGGTGCCGTTGCATTTCAAACTGTCTTTCATGTCCATCTACACATCATACCTCGATTTGTTGGAGATGGGTTTCGTTTAGTGTTTGGACCTGATTACAGAAATTTACCAGATCGATCTGATTTGGATCGTCTGGCGAAAGATCTTAAAGTTTTTCTATAGAACGAATAATTTCAGACAGCAGGTACAACTTTTTTAGCATGCTTCCCAAAGATCATGGGGAGGAATGGCAGAACTGCAAAATTCAATAATGCCATGACAATGAACGTTGTTTTAAAACCATACGAATCAGCGAAAAACCCGGTTAATCCCAGACCAACACCCTGGCCGATATTGGTGACTGCCATTAGGATAGAAAACATGGTTGCAGCGATACGAGGATCCGTATATTCCATGGCTAGTGCAAAATAAACCGTTTGATAGGTGCCATAACAAACACCGAAGAGCGCTACCAGGAACCAGGCAAAAGAAAGCTGGTTTATGGCGGCCAGAGATAATATAGCAACCAGAGCAAAACCAATCGCAATCATCACTGCATTACGGTTGCCTAATTTATTAATCAACCCACCTCCAGCAATACTACCCAGAACAACACCCACCCCCCAGACAGTAGTAAAAAATCCAGCCGTGCTCAGGCTGATATTAAATGTATCCTGCAGGTAAGGATTAACAATCTGGTTGACACCGATGATGATCAGGAAGAAGATAAATCCAATGATCGCAAGGGCAATCACCGGTAGCTGTTTGAAGGCAGAAAAGGCTTTCCAATCGAAGGCGCGTTCCTGAATTCTTGGGGCTTCTCTGACGGTATGCAGGAAGAAAAATGGTGGCAGGGTCAGGATGGCTAACACCCAGAATACAGCACTCCAGGAGACATTTTCCGCTAAAAAGCCCACCAGGGAAGCGGTTACAATCACACCTACAGCGCGGCCACCTACCATAAAGCCCTGGATCGTACCTTTTTCTGAAACAGGCGTGGTGTCCAAAGCGAGCCCATCGGTGCAGGTATCATATAGAGCCATTCCCATTTGCAGTAGAAAAGCAATTGCTACATATAACCAGAAAGTGGTTCCGGGATTAATCAATGGAACAAAAACTAAACAAATCATTTGCACCAGTAATCCAATGACAATATAAGGTTTCCTGTGTCCCAGACCTAAAATGTTAACTTTATCACTGAGCATACCCAGAAAAACTTTAATCACAAATGGGATCAAGGCAATTGTGCCCATGATGCCAATCCGAGTCAGATCAAGTCCATATTCGAGCAGATACAATGCATTTAATGCGGTAAAGTAACTTAAGATGGTTCCTTGCGTGAAGTACAACAAGCCAAACATGGTGTAACGAACGAGACGTCTCTGCTCCATTAGGTTCCTCCGGTTGATAAATTGTTTAAAAGTCAGGAATTTAAGACAAAAATCAAGTTTAATGATGAACTAAATCAAAGTCAATCGAAATTCAGGTTGATTTTGTCGGTATGAAATTTCGAAAACAGATTTCTTTGAAACCTTTTTAAAAATTACGCGTATATATAAATGAAGGAGAAAACACAATGTCAAATAAAAAATTATATCGAAAACCAAATGAACAAATGATCGCAGGAGTCTGCGCAGGTCTGGCTGATTATCTTGGATTGGATCTGACGGTTGTGCGTCTGCTGTTTGTCCTATTATTCTTTTTGGGTGGAAATGGTATTCTGATTTATGTTATTCTGTGGATCTTGATGCCTGTCCAACCACCTTATATTGAAGGAGAATTTAAAGATCAATAAAGGTAAATTCTTTCCTCCTTTTTCTAAGCACAGTTTTATCTCAGACTGTGCTTTTTTTTTGATTTGTTTTTAATATTTTTTGGATAAATTTATTTGATTTAGGTTCGAAAATCCAGAATAATTGCACAACCCGCCAGAAAGCCACAGCGGCCATTCCATGAGCCATTACCGCAAAAAAGGGTGGAGTTTGGAAGGTGTAATAAGTCCAGCAATAGCGGGTAGTTCCCCACAATTCCAAAAAATAACCCAATCCGCTGCCAGCAATGAATGTCAATAACATGGCACGGTGGTTGACAGGTGTCAGGATCAAAAAAGCACATAAAAATAGGGCCATGATGGTCAATGATTTATCGAGGGTTGGCAAAACAAAATAGAGCATGTAGATGTAGAATCCAATTAAAGTTACCCAATAACCGATCTGAAAAATTTTTGATGGAATTTTTTCAGATTTCGCATTTAAGAGCTGATACAGACGGTCAATTGAGAGACTGGCGATTGGCCAGGCAGGAATAATCCATATCGGAGGTCTTTCAAATGTGTAATAAAACCATAATTCAGTTTGGGTTCCCCAGCTTTCAATTACCAATCCACCCACGAGACCAACGAAAATGATGGGCAAATCTTTTTTGATATCCGCTTTTGCCATGAGTAGAAGTGACATGACCAAAAAAATGGATAGTAAAAGCCAATCAAACTGAATCCAGAACGGTAGATCGGGATTGTATGTGGAGAGATATTCTTCTACAAGCGGCCACCAAACATACCCGATAATAAATAGTAACAATGTAAAGGAACTCATCAATACGTAACTGGTGCGGTTCCACCCTAAAATTTGCGAAAGCGTCTTAGTTGTCCCATTTGTTTTCTCAAACATTTTTATATTTTACTGGTCTTTGGCAGATGATGGTAGTGAAGGAAACAAAGAAAACTACTGAAATATTAGAAAATAATGTTCAAACTTTTTTTTGCATCGAATATCATATAT
>JACZIY010000825.1 GCA_014860845.1 Anaerolineaceae bacterium | reverse complement strand
CTGGATGAAACCATCCTCAAATTAACCCACTGGTTATTGGTTGGTCTGGCAACGGAAGAATATCCTATTAATTGGGTTAATACACTTTTTTATTTTGATATTCGCGCTTTTTGTTTTTTCATTCATACCCAATATTACAATTCCAAAATTCTAGAAAACTTTGGAAATAAACCATTCTTAACGTATCAGACCAGGCAACTCGATATGGCGTTTCAACAGGAGGTTGGATACAAAGATTTTAAGGAAGCGAACCATGAAGTGGATCAGGCCTTCATTAAGACGATTTATCAATTAATCAAAATCCATGGTTCGCCAATTTTGTTGTCATTAGCAGGACCCACCGGCGCAGGCAAGACAGAAATTACGGAACGTATAAGAGATTTCTTACAGGAAAAAGGTATGCAAATCACCACGGTAGAAATGGATAATTTCTATAAAGATCGTGAATTCCGGGATGGAAAAACACACGGGAAAGATGTCATCCATTTTAAATTTTTTATGCAAGCATTGCAGGATTTATTAAATGGAAAATCTACCTTTATTCCACGCTATGACTTCTATCTTGCCACTTCCAGTCATGATCTCAATGGGGATCTTCGACCCGGTCAGTCTTCATTGGTGATTGAACCTGCAGATGTGATTTTTCTGGAAGGAAATTTCCCATTTTACATTCCAGAACTGGATGACATGATCGGGCTGAGAACTGTTTATCTGACCGATGACCCGATCCGATTAAAAAGAAAGTGGCGCAGGGATATTGATCTTCGTAAAAAGTACGATCCTGTAGGATTTGTAAACCGCTATTTTAAAACCCAATTCATCAGAACGCAGGAAATATATTTACCGTTGATGGAAGTTAGCGATCTGGTGGCAGATACAACTGCAGCGAAAATTTGGCTAAAACCAGCCTGGCAAGCGAACCTGATCACAGAAGTAAAAATATAAATCCCAGACTGCAAAAAGAGGAGGAGTATGTTCGAAACATTTTTTCGAAAACAAACAATACCCGGCGACACAAAAATAGCCATGTTGATTTTGGATGGGTTAGGCGGACTACCAAAAGAAGCTGGTGGCAAAACAGAACTTGAAACAGCCAAGACTCCTCATTTAGATGCATTGGCAGGGCAATCAGCCTTAGGGTTGTCGGTGCCATTAGGTCCGGGAATCACTGTAGGAAGTGGACCCGGGCATCTGGCATTATTTGGATACGATCCATTAGAATGTGAAATCGGGCGTGGTCCCTTAGAAGCATTGGGTGTGGATTTTGATCTTCATCCGGATGATGTCGCTGCTCGTGGGAATTTCTGTACGGTTGATTCAGAAGGAATTTTGACGGATCGCAGAGCTGGACGGTTACCCACAGAAGACAGTCGGAAATTAATTGGAAAATTACGAGAAATCAGGATTGAAGGTGTTGAAATATTTATCGAACCTGTGAAAGAACACCGCTTTGCTTTCATTTTACGTGGAAAGGGATTAGGTTCCAATGTCAGTGAAACAGATCCGTTAATCACTGGCACGCAGCCATTAATCCTCAAAGCCAAGGATAAGGATTCTCAAAGAACATCCGAGATTGTTAACGTTTTTGTTGATGAGGCAAAGAAATTGTTGAGAGATGAGTACCCAGCCAATATGATTTTATTGCGAGGATTCGCAAAATTACCTATTGTGCCAACATTCCAGGAGATGTATAAATTGAATCCTGCCTGTATTGCCGTTAATGGCATGTATCGTGGTGTCTCGAGGTTGGCTGGAATGAAAATTCTGGATGTTAATGGAACTTCATTAGCTGATGAATTTACCACTTTAGAGAATGTATGGGGGGATTACGATTTTTTCTATTTACATTTTAAGAAGACAGACACTTGCGGGGAAAATGGTGATTTTGAAGGAAAAGTAAAGGCAAT
>JACZIY010000824.1 GCA_014860845.1 Anaerolineaceae bacterium | reverse complement strand
GATCATGGTGGCAACGATATTGCTTGAGTCATGAACGCCATTCAAAAAATCAAACACAATCGCAAGAGCAATTAATATGAGTAATGATGTAGACATGAGCCCTTCTAAATTGTAAAATTCCGAATCTTAGGATAGATTAATGATAAATGGGATAGCAATGCTTAATAACCAGTAACAGCCAGCACCAAAAGCAATCGTTGCAGGAATTGTGATTACCCAGGCAGTTACAATTTCTCCAGCCACACCCCAGCGTACTTTACTCATTCTTTCGGCTGCCCCAACACCCAAGATGGATGAACTGACCACCTGGGTAGTACTGACAGGGCCTCCTAACAATGAAGCAATGAGAATAACAATAGCTGATGTGGCTTGAGATGCAAAACCATGCACAGGACGGATTTTGTAAAACTTTGATCCGAGTGTTTTAATTAACTGCCAACCGCCAACTGCCGTGCCAATTCCAATAGCAGTAGCACAGGCGACAATTACCCAGAAAGGCACTTCAAAGGTTGATTGAAAACCAGCAATCACTAATCCAAGCGTAATGATACCCATGGTTTTTTGAGCATCATTGGTTCCATGACTCAAAGATAAACCGATGGAGGTAATGATTTGTAGTTTTTTGAAAACACCATTGATCTTGGGTGATGCTTTCCACGAAAACAGATAAACGATGTTTGCAATCAACATACCAGCTATAAAACCGATGATTGGGGAAGCGAATAAAGCAATCAGGACTTTAATGATACCTTCCATCATAATCACTTTATAACCCGAGGCCATCATCACAGCACCGACCAATCCCCCAATAATTGCATGTGAAGAGCTACTGGGTATGCCGAGTATCCAGGTCAGAACATTCCAAATAATAGCACTGACACAGGCTGCTACCAAGACAATAAGATTTACATGTTCGGCAGAAACAATATCATTTCCAATGGTGGTGGCAACGGCAACTCCAAAGATAAATGGTCCCAGGAAATTCGCCACCGCAGTCATCATCAAGGCAGTCCTGGGTGGAATAGCACGAGATGAAATCATAGTGGCAACAACATTGCTGGAATCATGGACTCCATTCAGGAAATCAAATGCTAATGCCAGAATCACGAGAATGATTAATAATATTGGCATCTTGTATTATGTCGTCTTCACAATAATATCTGCCAGAACATTGGCAGCTTCATCTCCTCGATCCGCAGCATTACTCAGGTGGCGATAAACCTCACGATATTTCATCATCTTTACCAGTGTTTTAACATCTTCTGTTTCCTGGAACATATCTGCCAGCGCTTCCCGGTAGACGGTTTCAACACGATTTTCAAGAGCTTTCGCTCTTTGTGCATGTTCCGAAGCCACACCGGGATGCTCTTGAAGACATTCCACCGCTTTCAGAATTTCAAATGAAGCATCTCGTAATAATGAACAAATTCTCACCATAAATTCCGTTGGTTCTACTTTGAAAATTACGATTTCTGTCATGGTACTGTAGGCATAATCAAGAACATCATCAATCGCTCTTGAAAGGGCAAAAATATCCTCGCGATCAAATGGAGTGATAAAAGTACGATTTAATTCATCGATTAAAATACGTCGTGACTCATCTGCTTCTTTCTCTTTAGCTGTAAGTTGATCTGCAAGAATTTCGTCTGGTTTGGACAGATATTTCTTAAGTAATTCCATCCCTTCCAGTGTCAAGGATGCTTGTTCATGGATTAATTTTATAAAAACATTTCTTCGTTTTCTAAATATTTTTAACA
>JACZIY010000823.1 GCA_014860845.1 Anaerolineaceae bacterium | reverse complement strand
AAAAGTTGGACGAGATACCTGAGCCTGATCAGTGATCTCAGCAATTGATATCCTTGTAAACGGTTTTTTCAGCATCAGGGACAATAGCGCTTCCTGCAACCACTTGCGGGTTCGCCGAACTCGTAAATCTGTCGAATCTTTCGTTGACATTTAAATCCTTTCTGTAAATTTATTTACAGATCAAAAAATCTCATTGGACGAGCATGATTGACTTAACAATCAGAAAATCTTAGGATATTTATACATAAAAACACTTCATTTGTAAAATAAAAGACAAAAGTAAATTTAATGATGCTGACCAACAAAACCAGTTATATTGAACTAAAGAATGGTACCAAAACCTACTTTTCACCTGCAGGAAATGTTAATGCGTTGCATCACGTAAATATGAGCATTGCACAGGGTTCTTTTGTGGGCGTGCTTGGTAAATCCGGTGCTGGAAAATCAACCCTGGTGAATGTCTTGACAGGTGTGGATAGCCTGACAGAAGGAGAACTCTGGATTGATGGCTTCCCACTTCATCACACCAAACAGGAGAAATTGACCCATTGGCGTGGTAAGACGATGGGGGTTGTCTTTCAATCCTTCGAATTATTGAACCAGATCAGCATTCTGGATAATGTTTTGCTGCCAATGGATTTGTGTGGAGATTATTCACGAACGAGAAGTGAAAAACGAGCCATGCAGATTTTAACTCAGCTCGAAATTGCTGAACACGCTCAAAAATCTCCAGCTTCTATATCTGGTGGGCAACGCCAGAGGGTTGCCATTGCAAGGGCATTAATCAATGATCCGCAAATCATTGTAGCAGATGAACCCACTGGATCATTAGATTCCCAGACCAGTCTGGTCATCTTTAAAATATTCAAACAGATTGTTAAAACCGGAAAAACAGTGCTGATGGTTACCCACGATCAACAGTTATTGCCTTTGTTTGACCATCTTTTTTTATTAGTGGATGGCGAGATCAGGAAAGAAGCAAAAAGAGGGAAACATGTCTGATCTCAACCAATTCCCTCCTTTCATTAAGTTAATGAATTTAAGCAAGGTTTTTCAGGCAGCTTCCTTGCAGTTTGTAGCATTAAGCGATATATCAATTGCTTTTCATCAACATGAATTTACAGCCGTAGTTGGTAGGTCTGGCAGTGGTAAATCTACTTTAATGAATATGATTACCGGAATTGATAAACCTACCTCCGGAAAAGTCATCGTGGATGGCATGGAAATTCATAGCCTTCCTGAAACCGATATGGCAAAATGGCGTGGTGAAAACCTGGGAATAGTTTTTCAGTTTTACCAATTAATTCCTGTTTTATCGCTTGTGGAAAATGTGATGCTACCCATGCAGATCGCAGGTAAATTCTCCCATACCGAACGGTTAGATCGGGCTCAGGAATTACTAAACAAGGTGGGATTACAAAAATATGCGCTAAAAAGACCTTACATGGTTTCTGGTGGGCAACAGCAAAGCACCGCCATTGCCAGGGCATTGGCAAATGACCCACCAATCCTTATCGCAGATGAACCAACCGGAAATCTGAGTTCGGGTGAGGCAGAAAAAATATTTAATATTTTCCAGGCACTTTCAACCTCCGGGAAAACAATCATCATGGTAACCCACGATGAAGACCTGGCGAATCGTGCCAAACGGGTTCTGAAACTGGTCGATGGCAGAATTGTCAGTGAAAAACGACAATCATTACGATCCGGTGAGGATTGGGAGAAGAAACCATGAGACCGCGCTGGAAGAAAGTAATAGCCGATTTTTGGGAAAACAAAGCCCGGTCATTGTTGATCATAGCATCAATTTCCATCGGCATTTTTTCCGTTGGTGTGGTCGGAATCGGTTACTTTGTCATTCCAGATAGCATGGTCACAACTTATCTGTCCACCAATCCAGCCAATATTCAAATCCAGACTGAGCCTTTCGATGAAAATTTAGTCAAAGCCATTCAGCGAATCAATCGGGTTAAAGATGTCATGGGAAGAACCACCATCTCCGCGAAAGTCAAAAATCCCGAGAGTGGAGATTGGATGTCCTTCAGCATCATTGCCGTTGATGATTTATCTGATCAACGCATTAAAATTCTTACCTCGGCAAGTGGGAAAACCTATCCGGATTATAAAGAAATATTGATCACTGAAAGTTCATTGGAGACATTACCAGTTGTACCCGGTTCCAACATTTTGATTGAACTGAGTGATGGCACGCAAAGGGAGATAAAAGTTGCTGGTACTGTTTTTGACTACAGCTCAGATCTCGCTATCACATTCAATGAACGCATTGGATTTACCTCGCTGGAAACCCTGGAATATTTGTATCAACCAAAAAAATATAATGATCTCGTTCTTACAGTAAAAGGTGACCAAAACGATTTGAAGAATATAGAAGAGGTTGCCAGGCTGGTCAGTAAAGAAATAGATAAAAGTGGGCGGAGGATCCTCAATCAAACGGTAAACCTTTCTACCGATCAACCATATGCCAACTACACCAATGCCATTTCTGTGATCATAGGATTTATTGGTATATTCATTCTGATTTTAAGCAGTGCCTTGATTATCAACACCATGAACGCGCTCATGGCGCAACAAATTCGCCAGATTGGGGTGATTAAACTGGTAGGAGGGCAACGTAACCAGATCATAGGAATGTATTTGGCTTTGGTGGTTTTCTTCAGTCTGATTTCACTCATGATCGCAATTCCTGCCAGTGCTTACGTTGGCAGAATCATGTGTGCCAACATCCTGCCTGTGTTGAATGGCAAGTTATTAACACCAGACTTATTTATCTATCTTCCAGAAGTCATCCTCATTCAGACAATTGTCACACTGTTAATTCCAGTATTATCCGCATTGAAACCAATTGTCCAGGGAGCCAGTATCCCCATCCAAAAAGCCCTGACAGCAGACCTGATTAATCATGCGACAAAGCCAGGTAGATTTGATCTCTGGTTGGACAATATTCGTAGCAAAGACGGCATCATCACCCTCGGTATTCGAAATACCTTCCGTCAGAAAGGCCGCTTACTGTTAACCATATTCACCTTATCTCTCGGCTGTGCCATTTTTATCTCTGTGTTTAATGTGGAATTATCGCTTAATAAACAGATTGAGAGGGTTCTTCAATATAACCAGTCAGATATTTTTATCAATATGGATCGAAACTATCCTGTCGAAGAGATTAATTACCAATTACAACAGGTTCCCGGTGTTGTCACGTCAGAAGGTTGGATGGCAACTTCAGCATTATTAAAAACTACCAATACCACTGAAAATGTTTTACTGGTGGGTCCACCACAGAACAGCAGATTGGTGAAACAGGTTGTAAATATCGGGCGCTGGGTTCAACCAGGTGAGCGTTATACACTTGTGGTAAATGATGCGTTCTGGAACAACTATCCCGAACTAAAACCTGGAGATCAAATCGTTCTGGATATCAATGGAGAGGAAGATTACTGGACGGTGGCTGGAATATTTCATTACACCGGGTTGGATCAAAAATATGCATTTACTACCCACGATAATCTGGCAAAAATCCTGAACTCACCCTCCCATGCCATATCCTATCGGGTTGTTACGCAAGAACATGATCTCGCATATCAAATGAAAATCGCAAACATCATTGATGAGCATCTGACAACATCTGGTTACAGAGTTAAGTCAATCACAGCTCGAGAAGAGATCGTGAAACAGGGTCTTGATAAGATTCAGGTCTTGATTTATGTGTTGCTATTTCTCTCAGTATTAACAGGTATTGTGGGTGGTATCGGTCTGAGTGGAACGCTGAGCCTAAATGTATTGGAAAGAACGGCGGAAATCGGAATTTTAAGAGCAGTAGGGGCATACGATGCGGTTATCACCCGATTGGTTACTTTTGAGAGCCTATTTATTGGAATGACTAGCTACATTATAGGTATTCTGGCATCCCTACCAATCTCATTTGTATTGACCAACCTGGTTAACAGGGCGATTTTTGGAGCTGAATCCGAATTTGTCATCACACCAAAAGGTATCATCTTATGGTTTTTCATTTTAATAATTTTGTCTCTGGTAGCCAGCTACATACCTGCTCGTAATGCTGCCCGGCTTACCATTCGTGAGGTGTTAGCATATGAATAAAACTTCAATTTCTCTTTTAGAGACCAACGAACGGGAAATTTCAAACGTAAGAACTGGAGGAAAGCATGCTTAAAAAAATTTTATTAATCATAACGATATTGGGATTAACCATACTTTTAGGAGCGTGTGATACCTTTACGGCGATTACAGCTAGCCAGGCTACACCGGTTGTATATGATTCTGTTGTGGAAGATTCAACTGGCTTGATCATCGCAGATGGTGAAGTTGTGCCCAGTAACGATATTCAAATCATCTCAATGACAAATGGCCGTGTGGAAGAGATTCTGGTTCAGGAGGGTCAAACCGTAGAGGCAGGACAGGTGATTCTCAGCCTGGAAACCCCGGAACAGCTGTTAGCAGAAATGAAGTCTGCTCGACTGGATCAATTGAAAGCAGAACAAGCCAAGGACGATTTACTTTTATACGGGAATCTCCAGAAACAAAAAGCTTATCAGAGAGTACTGGATGCACAGTCAGCCAGAAGGTCAGCCCTGGCAGCCTGGGATGCATTTGATGAGGACCAATATGAAGAAGACCTTGAAGCTGTCAAAGAGGATGTTATCGATGCCAGAACAGAATTAGAAGATGCCAAAGAAGATCTGAAAGATTATCTGGATCTTGAGGAAGACAATCCACAAAGGATGAACCGCCAGGAGGATGTGGATGATGCTCAAATTTCTTTGAATGATCTGGAACGTGAACAGGCAGCATTGGAACAGACATACGAACAGCTTCAATTAAACCTTGCATTCACAGAAGCTGAGGAAGAAACAGCCTGGAATGAGTATCGGAAATTCAAACAGGAGGATGTCCCGGAAGACCAATTAACCAGAGCCGAAGAACAACTTGCCACCTCAAATGCAAGGATAAATGCGTTAGAGTCATCAATAGCAGATCTTGAAATTACCACGCCGATTGAAGGCACCCTGGTTAAATTAAATGTTCAGCAAGGTGAATGGATTTACACAGGGCAAATGATTGCAATCGTAGCTGATTTTTCCGCCTGGTACGTTGAGAGCACCGATACAAACGAACTGGAAATCGTAGATGTCCAGATTGGAGATACTGTGACACTGGAATTTGATGCCTTTCCTGATGAAACAGTGCGTGGTAGAGTCATTGAAATACAAGATTTCCCTGTTATGAAATATAACGATGTAATTTATCCGATACGCATTGAGTTAGTAGAGAATAACCTACAATTACGCTGGAAAATGACCGCGATTATAAAAATTGAGAGGTAGGTGACCCCGAAGTTTTTCTTTTATACCTACAACCCTGATGAATTAAATTGACAATGCTGCACCGGCATGTTATTCTCCCAGCATTAGCAAATACGGAGATTAATATGGAGTTATCAGAGTCTGTACTTATGCATATTGGAAAAGTTCATTACAACGTTTCTAGTCTGGAACGTGCTGCATATTTTTACGAAGAGGGATTGGGCATGAAAGTGCTTGAGAAATCTGACCAATCCATTACCCTCGGAACGATAGCCGACCAACCTCTTTTG
>JACZIY010000822.1 GCA_014860845.1 Anaerolineaceae bacterium | reverse complement strand
ATAACAACCTGCTCGATCTGGATGCAGCCTGGCGAGCCGTGGTCAGCTTTGAAAAATGTAGTGTGGCGATTGTCAAGCACCTCTCTCCGTGTGGTATTGCTTCAGCCGATCGACAATTGGATGCTTGCCAGCGTGCCCTGGCGAGTGACCCGGTCTCAGCTTTTGGTGGCATTGTCGCCTTCAACCGCCCTTTGGATGAGGAAACCGCTGAAAGCGTCAGTCAGCTTTTCGTGGAATGCATCGTCGCTCCGGGTTTCAGCGCAGGCGCATTGCAGGTGCTGGCAAAGAAAAAGAACCTGCGCCTGCTGGAAATGCCCGATCTGACGATAGAACCACTGGTTGAATACCGTTCAATCACCCGTGGGATGCTGCAACAGTCTGTTGATCTGGGGGATCCCGAAGGCACGCAGTGGAGCGTGGTGACCGAGAAAGAACCTACTGAACAGCAATTGGCTGACCTGAAATTCGCCTGGAAAGCCTGCCAGCACGTCAAATCCAATGCGATCGTGTTCGCCAAAGACGAAGCTACCATCGGCATTGGCGGTGGACAGCCCAATCGGGTCGATTGTGTCGTCATGGCATCCCAACGTGCCGGCGAGAAAGCCCAGGGTGCCGTGATGGCGTCCGATGCCTTCTTCCCCTTCGCAGATTCGGTCGAAAAAGCAGCTGCAGCCGGGATTGTGGCAATCGTACAGCCCGGAGGATCGGTCAGAGATCAGGAATCGATCGATGCCTGCAACCGTCTGGGGATTGCCATGCTTTTCACCGGTGTACGACATTTTCGTCATTGATTCCAATCCGACCTGGTGTGCTTGAGTAACGAGGTTATTGGGAGATTGAATCTCTACTTGACGGGCAATTAAAAACACTTATAATCCAATTAAGGGTTAGAAATTTTTTACCCGAATGGAGGTAGTTATGGCCGAGAAAACAACGGAAAGACCGCAGAATCCGAATATAAAAGAAGCACGTGAACATATGCGTGCTGCCCGTGAGAATATGCATAAGGTAGCCGAATCCTTCCTGCCGGAAGGGACACGCGAACACCACCGCGCTGCTCGCAAAGAATTTTTAATGGGCTTACGCAGTCTGCTGGATGCAGCGATCGATCATACGGAAAAAGTAAATAAATAAGAATCTCTTCGCCACATTAAATCGACAGAGCATGCTGATTATTTCCGCATGCTCTTTTATTTAAGATTATTAATTTATCTAAGCAGGATGATTGGGAGGATCAAAAGGAAAGCCAATCCCCAAAAAACAATCCCTGCCACCACTTCCCCTGCCAGAAAAAATTGCGTACCGCTGATCAGGAAGGCAGCAAAGATAATCGCAATGGTGGTTTTTCGTTGAGATCGCCGCATCCGTTCCATTTCCCGTGATAACGCTGGCACCCGCACTTCCAACCGGCCCTGTTCCATTCGGGTAATTAAGTTGTCTGCACGGGTAGGTAAGCGCAGCACCAGTTGAAACAGGCGGGTGATCTCACTCCAGATAATCGACCAGCGACCATCCCCCTCTGCATCCGCCAACTTCCCGGTGTAGGGTACCAGGTTTTCGAATACATTGAAATCCGGATCCAAGCCGGTGCAGATCCCGGAAAGAATGCTCACACATCTGCCCAGTAAGATGATGTTTTCAGGTGCCTGGAAGGGCATCTCATACAACAAATCCTCAAAATCCTTCATGAACTCCTGGGCTTCGCGGGCATGCATACTCATTAATTCCGTCGTGGATTTCCCCCAGAAGCGATCAAACACCCGTTGGCTGGCGCGTTCCAATAATTCCAGATCCGCATCTGGTAACAACACATCCAGAATCTGATATGACTTCAGCAGCCGGCTGGCATCCTGCAGCCCAACAGCCAGAACTGCTTCTTTCAATCCCTCGTAGGTCTTTTCCTCCAAAGTGTCTGCCATGCCAAAATCAACGAAGGTCAATTTCCAATTTTCAGGGTCATCGCCTTCTTCAGCAGGCTGTACAAATAGGTTTCCTGGATGAGGGTCGGCATGGAAAAAGCGATCTTCAAATATTTGTTTGAGGTAGGTGTTAAACAACCGTTTAGCCACCGCACTACGATCGATACCAGCTTTTTCTATTGATTCATAATCTGTGATTTTGATTGCCAGGACATTTTCCAGTGTCAAAACCCGCCTAGTGGTGTAACTCCAGATCACATTGGGTACACGTACATAGGTCAAATCTTTAAAATTTTCTTTAAAGATTTCAGCATTTTTCCCCTCATGGATGTAATCTATTTCTTCATAGAGGGTCATGCTGAACTCATTCAATAGTTTGGGGACATCCGCATGCTTGCGAATTGGTTTGTATTTCTGTAACCAACCGCCTACGATCTGCAAGGCGGATAGATCAATTTTTACAATCTCTTCAATACGAGGGCGTTGCACTTTGATCACCACATCTGGAAATTGTGCAATCTGTGAATCATTCAGGTGTAACCGGGCGATATGCACCTGCCCAATCGAGGCTGAAGCAAACGGGATGGGATCGAATTCATCGAAAATCTGCTCAAGCGGTTTTCCAAATTCCGTTTCAATTAAGGCTTTGATCGGCTCGAAGAGCTCAGGTTGTACTTCGTCCTGCAGGCCTGTCAGCTCATCGGTGACTTCCCGCGGTAAAACATCCAGGCGAGCGGACAAAAATTGTCCCACCTTGATCATCACACCGCCCATTTGCACCGCTAATGCCCGAAATCGTCGCGCCATTTGGGTGATGCGACCTGATCGCGTCGCACGGGATAGTTTTCTCAACCCTAACCTGGGGAGGATCAATTCCCACCAGATGATTCCTAAGATGGTGCGACCGAAGAAAAGCAAAATGCGATAATAACGTCTGCGTAACATAAAAATGATTATACCCCCCGATCATTTATATGCGTTGAATTTCAGATCTTATTCCCGCACCAATGGATGGAAAATTTCAATCAGATTACCATCCGGGTCGCGAAAATGAGCGGTACGGATTCCCCAGTCTGGACGGTCTTCCGGAAGGGTAAGGAGCAGAACACCTTGTTCTTGCAGGAGCAAACAGGCTTTATCCACATTCTCCACCCCAAACACCAGGCAAAATTTATCCTGCGCAGGAGCTGAAGTAAGCAGATGGTCATTGCTGATCGCTTTGCTCATTAAGAATTTATCGAAGAGAGCAATCTGGGTGTAACCTGTGTCAAAATCAGCATAGACATCATCCTCATTGCCAAAGACAGGTTTGAAACCCATCACATCACGATAAAAAAGAAAGCATTCCTTAAAGTTGGATACTAAGAGCCGGGTAAATTCATATT
>JACZIY010000821.1 GCA_014860845.1 Anaerolineaceae bacterium | reverse complement strand
GATCTACAATGGGGAGATGTCCATGCAGTTGATGAAATGGTTAAGAAGATTGTCGCTCGTGAAGGCATTGGTGATAAACTAGCTCAAGGCACCTATGAAACCGCCCGATATTTTGCCGAATTGAAAGGTAAACCAGAAATCCTGAACTACAGCATGACTGCTCACCATTATGGACAACCGGCACATGACGTACGTAGCCCCGCAGATAAAAATGCGATGGAGTATGTAACCGTCAACCGTGCCTGTGCCCATACGGGTGGTGGAACCGGTGGATTTAAGTCAGGTGATTGGGCAGCAGCTATTGCTGGCCAGAACGTGAATGCTGCGCAAAATTCTCTGGTTCACTGCCAATTCCCTGCCGGTCACTGGGCTGGCAGCCGCATTGACCTCATCAAAGCAGCTACCGGTTGGAGCGATTTCAGTGATGAAGATCTGCAATTGGTTGGTGCCCGCGAATATGCACTTTCCCGCTTATTCGAAATCCACATCAGACAATTAAAGGATCCAAAAGCAGAATGGGATCGACAGGTACCACCACGCTGGTTTAATGATCCATTGCCGACTGGCTCACAAAAAGGTGCTGTTGCCTATGAAGGAAAACCAGACGTTTTGTTCAATGAAGCATTACCTGCTTATTGGAAAGAACGTGGTTGGACCGAGGATAAAGGTGTCCCAACATTGGATACGCTCAAGAAATTGGGTATCGATGACGTAGCTGGAGATGTTGCAAAAGAACATCTGTAATCTGAAAATGGGAAATAACTAAATACAATCGAGGCTCCGGATTATTTAAATAAGATGGAGCCTCGAATCTAATCATTAAATATTCATTACGAACATTGTTGCTTTATGGATAAAATAAAAAACAAAAATCCAGAATATAAATCCCTTTTTGAACGAAATTATGGTGTTTTTTCTCCTGAAGAACAGGAGAAGCTTCGCAAAGGAAATGTTCTGATTATTGGCAGTGGTGGTATTGGTGGAATTGTCGCCATTTCTCTCGCCCGAACTGGTGTAGAAAATATGACAATTTACGAGTATGATACATTTCAGGTATCAAATCTCAATCGTCAGATATGTTGTAATTTTGATACCCTAGGACAAAATAAAGGTGTTGTCACCAAAGAGTCTATCTTAAAAATTAATCCGGATGCAAAAATCAATATAATTCCACGGGAATTACGACCTGATGAAATTTCATCTGTTATTAAACAGGAAGCCTGGGATGTGATTATGCCTGCTGCTGATAGTTGGCCAATCAGTGTATCCATGCTGGATGCAAGTGTTGATGCTGGTATACCTGCCATTATGTCCTATCCTGCAGGAGCTCTGGGGCGCGTTTCCTCATTCATGCCCGGTGGTCCGTATGCTTCTGAATGTTTGACCATGCCATACAGAGCATCTTATGATGAACTAAAAGTATTTATGGAAAGCAAGGAAAATCGCAGCATCCTGTATTACTATCGGAGTTTAGGAGGATGGACCCAGGAGTGGTTTGAGGGATTTTGTGATGGAAAATTACCTCATCCTCAAATAGCCCCGATTGTTTGGATTACAGGATCGTTGGCAGCCATGGAGATTATCAAAATCATCACCGGTCGTTGGAAGCCTGTTGCGGCACCGAATTACTGGCACATAACGCCTGATGGTGGCCATATTGCCAAATTTGGTTTGGGTCGTCGTCTATTATCACGTATGATGCGTCAGGAATGGGGAAAAGCACTGATCCCTGCTGTGGCAAAACACCCTGGACTAGTCCGTATTTTTACCAGATTGATTAGTTGAGAACCGAGAGGAGGCAATATTGAAAAAAATTAGATTTGGAATCAATCCTCTGGCATTATTTGCTGGGATTTCATTAATCATTTCCATGTTTTTTCCCTGGTGGACATTAGAGGTTTCTGTGATGAATCGACCAACTGATATATACCCTTACATCATTGATGGTCCGGCGAGTGAATTTATTGGTTACAAACGCAGCCCTCAGATGGAGATTTTATTTTACTTATTATTGACTTGCATTGTTCTGTTATTGATTGGTTCCTTTATCAAGGGAAAAGGATTTGCGATAACTTTGACCGTTGCTGGTGTATTGGTGGGTTTGGCGATCTGGCGATTCTTAGACAGGATTGCGGGTGTAGCGAGGATTTATGAGGTTCCGATTCAAGGACATGGCGTGGGAAGCTATGGGGGTTTTGCTCTGGTTGATGTTTATACTTTGATTCAGCCAGGACTTTATTTGGCAATTGCTGCTGCGTTATTGGGTATATTGTCTGGAATTTTTCATAATAAATTGACGAATAAATTTAGTTTGAATTGGATTTAAAATAATTCTAATCAAACATAAATACAACAATTAGAAATTTTAAAATACATAAAAAATGGAGGAGAGAGAAATGAAAATTAAATATACATTCTTAGTCGTCTTGGTAATCGCAACGATTGTCTTAGTTGGTTGTGGATCATCCACTCCTGCTGCACCCACACCGCACCCTGGTCAGGCATTGGTAGAAACGAAATGCAGCACCTGTCATTCGATTGTACAGGTAAATAATGCCAAATATTCAAGAGAAATGTGGGATTCAACAGTCAATAGAATGGTGATGGCTGGATTGCAAGTTACAGATGAACAAAAAGCTCAAATCATCGATTATCTTGCGATTCGAGACAGTGAATAATCTATAAATAAGGGACTATTATGGACCCCAAAATTTCTGAAGTATTAAAGCAACTCCATATGGGTGAGATTAACCGGAGAGATTTTATCCGGGCAGCCGGTTTGCTTGGTTTAAGTATAGGAGCAGCTGAAATTTTATCGGCTTGTGCACCTGAAACTTTCCAAGAAGCTACTTCTGATGCTCAGATTCAATACGAAGGTTACAAGACTGTTCCTACATCCCCACATACATTTTTAACACCTGAAGCAACGAACACACCGGTGACACCTCCAAAAATAAACACATGGTTTTGTCAGGCATGCGGCGAACGATTTACAAAAATTGAACAAATGGAAGCGCATCTTTTAAATGTGCATGTCAGGTTATTACCTGAGGTAAATCGGGTGGATGAACCCACCTTCAGTGAGTATCTCGTCGATGTTAAACGCTTTGATGAGAAAAATACAATATTCTCTCGCATTGCCTGGGATGAAGCCTATCAACAACGTGTTGGAAAGGTAATGCCATTTGTTACCCTGACGGATTCGGCCTTTATGGAAGGTAATGCCCTGGTAGCTGGAGCCATCCATGTTGATGACACTGCCGGAAGTCTGCATCCATATTATCCCGGTTATTTTGGTCATATTCGTGAGTTTGGCGGTTTATACAATTGGGAAGATGAAGTAAATCCTGAAAAATATAAAATTGAAGATTCAGCAGAAATGTCTGAGCGGGTAAAGAAGGTAGCCAGGTTTTATGGAGCAGATCTGGT
>JACZIY010000820.1 GCA_014860845.1 Anaerolineaceae bacterium | reverse complement strand
TAAAGTTGATGAAATTTATTCCGGTTCCCGAGAACCTTTACGTCCGATGCATGATGCTATCATGAAAGCCTTTGCCCAATTGGGGGATTTCGAAATCTCACCCAAGAAAACCTACCTGAGCCTACGCAGGAAAAAGCAATTTGCGATGGTGGGTCCTGGTACGAAAGGCAGATTAGAGATTGGACTGAACATGAAAGGTGTGCCAGCAACAGATCGCCTGGTGGAACAAGATCCTGGTGGTATGTGTCAGTACAAAGTTTGGTTAACCACAGCGAATGAAATAAACGAAGAACTGCATGATTGGATAAAAATTGCATATGATATGGCTGACTAAATTCTGAAATAATTCTGGATATAATAAAAATATCGTTTTTTTGAAACCAGTCAGGTACGATTAAGGTTTCTTTGTCTGATTTTGTGAGGTCATATCATGCCACATCCATTGGTTACCCAGTTACGTTTTACTCGTAGTGAATTTAGTCGAGGAATAAAAAACATCAATCCGGAAGATGCCATCATTCGTATTCTGCCCATGAATTGCATCAGCTGGAATGTTGGGCATCTCGCCTGGCAAGAACAGAGATACTTCTTAAATTATGGAATGGGTCAAATTCTCTTTCCTGAAATTGATAAAGCTTTTGCATATGGAGCTCCAGCCAGCACTCCTCCCTTGCAAGATGTGCTTACTGCCTGGCAAACCATCACTGAAACTGCCGATCCCTGGTTGGACACACTTACCAATGATTCATTAGTGGCTCCTATCATCAGTCGGGGCAAGGAAATTAAGTACACATTTGGGAATCTCTTATTACGAACCATTTATCATTACTGGTACCACCTGGGTGAAAATATGGCAATCCGCCAACAATTAGGTCACACAGAGCTTCCCCAATTTGTGGGAGCAATCGACAAAAAAGCACCTTATACTCCCGAATTTTGACCCTATTTGATGATGACAAAAATCCAAGCTATTTTCGCTGATATCACCACTTTAAAAGTGGATGCGATTGTTAATGCTGCCAACCCATCCTTGTTGGGAGGTGGTGGTGTAGATGGCGCCATACACCGGGCAGCGGGGCCAGGATTATTAGAAGAATGTCGCGAATTAAATGGTTGCAAAACTGGAGACGCAAAACTCACCTAAGGATATAACTTGCCAGCCAGATTTGTTATCCACACAGTTGGACCTATCTGGCATGGTGGTAACCAGGGGGAAGCTGATTTGTTGATAGATTGTTATCTAAATTCATTAAGGCTTGCAACAGACAATCGATTTACCAGTATAGCATTCCCATCCATCAGTACTGGCGTGTATGGATATCCAATCGAACAGTCAGCGAAAATCGCTGTCACCTGTGTTCAGAAATTTATGCAAAAACCTTCACCGATTGAAAAAGTTATTTTCTGTTGTTACTCACAAAATGATTTGGATATTTATCAGAAAGCCTTAAATTCTGGTTAATATTTTTGAGCAATCAAATTCACTTATTAATTTGACGTATTATTTTTGATTATGTATATTTAATCTTATTAATTATGCTTTGATTAGAGGTATTGGAGGGAAACATGATTGGTATCATTGCTGACAGCACCTGTGACATTCCAGAAGAATTAATAGAACAATACGAAATCACGATCGTACCGCAATACATCATTTGGGGCGACCAACAATACAAAGATCGTGTAGAGATGAGTCCTCTGGAATTCTATCAGCGCTTGGAAACAGATGAAACCAGACCCACCACGTCCCAGGCAAGTATTCTCGATTTCAAATCTGTATATGAAGCCCAAAACCAGCTTGGATTCAGTGAGCTGATTGTCCTCACCGTCAGCAGTGCTATGAGTGGCACATTTCATATGGCCAAAGAAGCTGCCAATTTGGTAAATTTTCCGGTGTCCGTGGTCGACTCAAAAGGTCCCACCATGACTTTAGGATGGCAGGTTCTGGCAGCAGCCCGAGCAAGGGAGACAGGCGCAGATGTAAAAACCATTCATAAAAAAATAGATCAGGTCCACAAACGGCTGGCCCAATTTGTGGCCTTGGATACACTTGAATACCTGCAAAAAGGGGGCAGGATTGGGGGTGCCGTAAAATGGGTGGGTGGATTATTACACGTAAAACCCTTGGTTTCCATCAACCATGATACCGGGCTGGTAGAGCCGGTTAGCCTGGCACGAACACAAAAATCTCTGGTTGAGAATATGTATAAAAAATTCTTCGAAAAACTGGATATCCACAAAAAATTACACATCGCCGTATTGCATGGAAATGCGTTGGATAAAGCTGAAGAATTGGCAGCCAGAATCCAATCTGACTATAACCCTGTTGAACTGATTATAAATATGACAGGACCCGTCTTGGGTATTAATACCGGTCCAGGCGCATTGGCATTATGCGGATATTATGAGGATTAGTCTTACCTATACGTTTTGATCGATTTTTTGAAGCATAGCCATTGCAAGTGACCAGACATCTTCCATCACCTGTGGATTCATTTTGTCGTAAGTGTCTTCCAATTGGTGCCAGTAAGGTGCCTCACCATCTTTTTTTAGACCAAATAAACTGACCGCTGGAATTTTATTTCGAAGGGCATCTGCCATTTCACTATTACCCCCACTTATTTTGACCGGGTAAGCACCCCACTCAGGATGTTCATGGCTGATGGTTTCAACCATTTTAAGTAAATTATGATTCGCTTTAAAAGGAACGATGATGCCTTCCTGGGTCAGATATCCGGGGCCGGCAACACCTAATAATTCGAACACAATTGCTTTCGGGTTCTTGAGCAGCATTAAATTCTGCTTGTACCAGGCGATCATGCCATAATGTTGCGTTTCTTCACAACCCGTACATACAGTAAAGACTCGAGTGTGTTTTAATGGATTTTTTTTTAATTCTTCTGCCATTGTCAAAACTATTCCAGCTGCACTGGCATTATCATTCGCGCCAGCAGTAAAGGGGGAAAATTCTGCTTCAATAAAAAAGGAAATCATCAACACCGCACACATGGCAGTCGGAATGGACGCGTACCAGACCCACGACCAGGGAAGAAAAA
>JACZIY010000819.1 GCA_014860845.1 Anaerolineaceae bacterium | reverse complement strand
CTTAAAGACAAAAAAACACGAATTATTAATATTATTTAAATTTTAGTACAGAAATGAGGACAAATGCCTAACTATTTCATTAACTACCAGGATTCTGTTGGGTTCAACACTGAAAAATTATTCAAAGCTACCTTAGCTCATTCGGATCGATTGATGTTAGGTTTGAATTGTCTGGAACCCGGACAGGTACAAAAAATTCATGATCATGCTGATCAGGATAAGTTTTACTTCGTTCTTGAGGGAGAAGGGTTTTTTACTGTAGGTGAAGAAGAAAAAACAGCTTCGTCTGGAATGTTGGTATGGGCACCAGCTGGTGTTCCGCATGGAGTTATAAACCAGAGTGGGCAACGTTTGGTGATCCTGATGGGGATTGCTCCGGCACCTCACAACGGTTAATTTTTATTGGACATTCGATACCAACCAGATCTGATATAATATAGAATATTTATTCTAATATTATGATTGACATTAACTCTTCTTCTTTTGTTCATCTGCATACGCTTTCCTATTATTCTTTAATGGAAGGACTAATTTCACCTGATGAATTGGTCAATACCGCCCAGAAATATGAAATGCCTGCCATTGCATTAAGTGATCATCGTTGCCTGACCGGTGTGGTTGAATTTACACTTGCCTGTCAAAAAGTCGGTATTCAACCAATTTACGGCTTGACCGTAGATGTAGAGTGGCAAAGTCAGAAGGGGGAAATGGTTTTGCTGGTACAAAACCGATTGGGCTGGTCGAATCTATGCAAATTAAGCAGTAAATTGATGGTGGAAGAAGGTGGTTCAAAAGCCTGCCTGGTTCTGAATGATTTATACCAAAATCAACACGGACTGCTGGCCCTGACGGGAGGTCAGCGTTCAATCCTGGATTTTTTGGTCCAGACTGCCCAGCATTCCAAAGCACTGGACTGGTTGAATATTCTCAAAGAGATTTACCAGAATAATTTGTTTGTTGAAATCCAACAACATACTCCCTCTCAGGAAGTACATGCCAGGCGTATGGTTGAAAAAGCCAGACAATCCAAAATTCCGTTGGTGGCAACCCAATCGGTTTATTATCTTCAACAGAGTCAAGCCGGTCAGCAGAAAACATTGAGCGCTATGCGAGAAAATTACCGGCTGAAAGATATTAAAGCGGAGGAAACAGCACCACCAGCAGCTTACTTTACAAACGCAAAGGAAATGTTCACACGATTCCAATGGTTACCAGAATCGCTGCAAAACACAGCCAGAGTGGCTGAATTGTGTGCCTGGAAGTTGCCCATCGGAGAGGTGCACTTCCCGGAAATTTCTTTACCCCCCGGAGAGACAATTTCACAGGTGTTGCGGAAAAAGGCAGAATCCGGGGCAAAAAAACGATATGAGAGGATTACACCCCAAATACAGGCAAGGCTGGACCATGAACTGGAAATCATCGCAAAACGAGGTTATGAACCGATCTTTTTGATTGTCGAAGAATTATTGAATTACGCGCGCCAAATCGGTGTGCCATTTTCATCGCGTGGTTCAGCTGCTTCTTCGCTGGTGGCATATTGTCTGGAGATTACCAATCCGGAGCCATTGGGGTTGAATTTATTTTTCGAGCGCTTTCTGAATCCGGAGCGTACTTCTCCACCCGATATCGATACCGATCTGTGTTCAAGGAGGCGGGATCTGGTGATCCAGCATGTGTTTGACACGTATGGGTCTGATCGGGTTGCGATGGTGGGAACCATTAATCGTTTCCGTCCGCGCTCGGCATTGGGAGAAGTAGCCAAAGCACATGGCATTCCTGCGCCGGATATTCGCCAATGGGTCAATCAGCTGCCTTATCACGGGTTTCAGCGCTTATCAGCGGAAGAAAAAGAAAACCCATTTACCGGGTTGAGAGCCGCATATCCAAAACATGAGAAGATTTTCGATGAAGCACAGTCGCTTTTGAGACAACCCCGGCATCTATCCATGCACCCGGGAGGTGTGTTGGTAGCACCCGGATTGATCACCGATTGGGTGCCTGTATTACGATCCGCATCCAAAGATTTTCATATCACTCAATTGGATCTGGAAGGTGTGGAAGCATTAGGTCTGGTGAAAATCGATCTATTAGGCATCCGCGGATTATCCGTTTTGGGAGATGTGGCAGAGATGATTTATTCCTGGCGCAGAACAGAGTACAAACATGCCATGCAGGTACTGGAACAGATTCCATTGGAGGACCCGGATACATCTGAGCGGGTTCGCAATGGCCAAACAATTGGTTGCTTTCAGATTGAATCACCAGGCATGCGGGCTACTTTGAAAGATATTCAGGCAGATTCTGCAGATGATATTATGGCTGCGCTGGCGCTCTACCGGCCAGGACCGTTAAGGGGAGGGTTACACGATGCTTTTATTCGGCGGTTCAAAGGATTGGAAAAGGTTGAACATTTACATCCCATCCTGGAGCCTGTACTGGCGGAATCCTATGGTGTGATCCTCTATCAGGAACAGGTACTGCGCATTGCTCATGAAGTGGGTGGTTTATCCCTGGCTGATGCGGATTTGCTGCGCAGAGCCATGTCTCATTTTGATCCGGGTGAACAAATGAAAACCCTGCGAGTACGTTTTCTGGAAGGATTCCAGAATAAAGGCGTTCCTGTTGAAACTGCAGAACGCGTTTGGGAGATGATGGCTGCCTTCGCTGGATATGGTTTTCCCAAAGCGCACGCAGCATCCTATGCCCGTGTTGCCTGGCAGGCTGCCTGGTGTAAGAGCCATTTCCAAGCTGAATTTATGGCTGCGGTGCTGGCCAATGGGGGTGGCTATTATTCCCAGAGAGTGTATTTGAGCGAAACAAGGCGTATGGGATTAACGGTGCGGCCACCACACATCAATCACAGCGCCCAGCGTTTTTCGGTGCGCTATCCTCAGGGGGAAGCGGTGATATATATGGGGCTTGACCAGGTATATGGACTAACGCAACAAACACAGGAAAGAATAATTAAAGAGAGACCGTTCGCTTCTTTGAGTGATTTTCTCACCAGAGTTGATCCGCGCAAGTCAGAGATTGAAAATCTTGTGCGTAGTGGTGGTTTGGATGGGTTTGGAAATATCCCTTCCTTGCTTTCAACAATTGCTTCAGGATCCTGGCGGAAAGATCAGTTCTCCTTATTTGAGTATCAGGAATCACAAGCGGATGATTGGTCACTGGCTGAACGGGCACAGGCACAGGAACAGATACTGGGATTAAGTGTGGATGTGCATCCATTGGAATTGGTCAAAGATCAGATTCAATCAACTGGTGTGGTCTCCACATCTGAGGTTGAATCTCATATCGGAGAATCCATTGTTGTGGCTGGCTTGCGGCTCAGTTCTCATCGCGCCAGAACAGCACGGGGAGAATTAATGCTCTTCTTGAGCATTGAAGATCTGGAAGGCATGCTGGAAGTTGTTTTCTTTCCTCCTGTTTACCAACAATATCGCCAGGTTTTACGTTCCAGTGGGCCGTATCTCATTCGTGGTATTGTCGAGTGCGATTCAGATGATGGGAACTTATGGCTGCGGGCTGAGAAAGTAAAATTAATAAGCAATGCATAACTTTAACGGTACAATATCCTCATTGTGGAGGATTACATGAAGTATGCATCACAGGCGTTATGGTGGGGGATTAAAGAAGGTTTCTACCAATTGGGACGATTGATTGTACTTAATGTCACCTGGGTCTTATTTTTATTGCCTATTATTACATTACCGGCAGCCACCCTGGCACTTGCGCATTCTATTCGGATCATGGTGATCGATGAAACAAATTATTCGTGGAAAATTTTTCTGGAAGCATTTAAACGATACTTATTCAGTAGCTGGCGTTGGTTTTTACCGGCAATCCTTTTACCTGTAATTTTTATCTATAATATTCTCTTTTTTGCAGTGGAAAGTTATGCTCTCAGTGTAGGCGTTCAGGCAGCCAACATCGTCATGCTGGTGATCTGGTTGATTTTGCAAACATTTACATTGCCTTTTTTGGTTGAACAGGAACAACCTGTTATGCGGGTAGCATTATTAAATGGTATTCGCTTGTTATATCAGAAACCTGGTTTGTATTGGTTTACCACCATCTTTATTTGGGTATTTTTAATTTTCAGTATTGTTTTGATCACGCCCATTTTTATTGTCTCTATCGCCATGGGGTTATTTATCTGCATGTATTGTGTTCAGGTTTACCTTGGAAGGCGTGGAATGATCCCGGAAGAAGAAAGCAGTAAAGTATATAAAAAACCCGGTTCGAAATGAACCGGGTTTTTAGTAAATCAAACAAAAAAGTGATTATGGAGTAACAACGGGTAATTCAGCTGCTTGCCATCCCAAATAGCCACCACTCATACTGAGGACATCACTATAGCCATTCAACCGTAAAGCAATCGTGTAGATCAAACTACGAATACCACTCTTGCAGTAAACAACTGTCTTGGTTTTAGGATCAAGTTCGCCCATGCGAGCAACAACTTCTTCCAATGGAATATTGACAGCGGGTTCAATGTAGCCAGCTTCATATTCATCAGCACGGCGGGCATCGACCAAAACAAATTCTTCACCATTGACCAGCAATTCATTCACATCAACATTCTTGGTGCTGGCCCAGCCTTCGGGTGGGTTATTAGCAAAGTCTTTGACAGCAACATACAATTTTTCATCAAAAACGATGGGGGTGCTGATTTCTTCTGCTGGAGCTAAACCTTCCTCAACACCTAACTCAGCTTTCAACCAACCATCCATACCAGCGGACATATTCCGTACATTGGTATAGCCTAACAGGTTCAAAATTGTCCAGGCATAGGTAGAACGTGTGCCACTTTTACAGTAAACAACGATCGGGGCGTCCAGGTCAGCGGGTAATAAAGCAGGATTATCAGCTAATGTTTTCAAGGGAATATTGACTGCGCCAGGGACATGACCATTCTCTTCTAATTCAGAAGGTTCACGAACATCGATAACAAACAGATCAGGATTTTCGATCAGTTCCGTATTCAATGCATCAGCGGGCATAGTGCCGTAGGATTTATCAGCGCCATGGTTGGCGATGATGTTGGAGAAGAGAGCTTTAAAATCAGGGGCAGCACCAACAACTGGTAACTCTGCTGTCTGCCAGCCAACATAGCCCCCACTCATGCTATAGACATTGGTGTAACCGTTCATGCGTAAGGCAATGGTGTAGATCAAACTACGAATACCACTCTTGCAGTAAACTACAGCTTTGGTGTTGGGGTCGATCTCTTCCAAACTGGCCATTACTTCTTCCAAAGGAATATTGATCGCAGGATCAACATAACCAGCTTCGTATTCATCTGCTCGACGGGCATCAATTAATATTAAATCTTCACCATTAATCATCATTTCGTTTACGTCGGTGTTTTTGACGGAAGCCCATCCTTCAGGAGGATTGTTGGCAAATTCTTTGATTGCCAAATAGAGTGCTTCGTTCTCAATGATGGCGGTGCTGATTTCTTTTGCTGGTGCGAGACCTTCTTCCACCGGTAGTTCTGCTTTAATCCAGCCATCCATACCAGCGGACATGTTGCGCACATTGGTGTAACCCAACATATTGAGAATTGTCCAGGCAAATGTTGATCGTGTTCCGCTCTTGCAGTAGACAACCATTGGCTCATCCAGGTCAGCGGGTAATAATGCCAGGTTATCAACCAGGGTTTTCACGGGTATATTGACAGCGCCTGGGACATGGCCGTTTTCTTCCAACTCGGATGGTTCACGCACGTCGATGACGAAGAGATCAGGATTTTCGATCAATTCAGTGTTGAGCGCATCAGCAGGCATTGTGCTATAAGATTTTTCTTTGCCGGTATTGCCAATAATCTCGGTAAACAGGGCTTGAAAATCCGGAGCTTCAACAACAACTGGTGCTTCAGTAGGTTCAACAACAGGTTCTTCAATGACTACAACTGCTGTTGGTACTTCAACAACTGGTTCGACGACTGGTGCTGGAGAACATGCGCCCAGCAAGAGGGTAAACAAGACAAGTAATAATACAGGTAAATAAATTTTTCTTGACATATATTTCCTTTCAATTTTGTTTCTATTCAATTTTTTTTCAACTGAAAATAATTCAGTTGTTTTTCACGTATACTTATTGTTCTGGTATTGCTCCGGGAATAGTTTCAATAATCACATCTAGATTTGCTTCTAATTCCTCCGGTTTCACTTTATCTGCAGTCAGGAAAATTTCTTCATTTCCATGACATGAATTGCAGGTCGCGTTCTGAGGTGTAAAACGTTGAATATTGTGTGGCGTGGCATATGCCCAATTAGGGAGTAAATTAAAGTTGGGCAGCAAATCGTCACCATAGTAAGCATAACTTTCTGGATCCACCGGAATATGGCGAACGGTAACATATTCATAGGGTCTTTCGGTACTTTGGCGGGTGTTGCGACCAATGAAGAATGTTGAATAAGTAGCTGCAGTTTTGAAGAAAGGATTACCGGTCGTTTCACTAATGGCTACATGGCAGCTGTCGCAACTGGTATATGAGACTGAATGACAAACCTGACAGGAAAGAGAACCCTGGTGGATTTGATGTTGCACAATCGTATCTGTGGTTCTGCCAACCTGGTCATGACAACTTTCACAGCTGGGGGTTTGTTCACCTTCATAACGATGGTTGGTACCTTCGGAGTCATGCATGCTCGCACCATCATGACAAGCAGAACAATTCATACGCCCCTGTCGGAAGTGAACATCACCCGGAATGCCCTCATTTTTACCCATATATTCATTGCCAACACGGGAACCATGGCAGGCTGTACAGGTGCGGGTCATGGGTGGTGTCTTTACATATTCGTGACCATTTAACAATCCACCACCAACACTATCAGGTTGGGCAATGTGGCAATCTCCACAGGTGGTATGGCAGGATTGACAGTGATTGCCAAACATCTCATCCAGAACTACATGGTTTTCAGGTAAGCTGCGGGAATACATTGCCTGGAAATAACCATCCTGGCTTACATGCAAACTATCCGCACTGGTAGCAACAATCTCGTTATGACAATTTCCACAGGTTCTTTGCGGATCGGCATCCGGTGCGGCAATCATGCCATCATGAGCTATATCTTTTTCAAGGGTTGATGAATCTCCTAAGTGACAGGCAACACAGGTCGTCTGACCATGAACATTCGTGAAAAATCCTTCACCGATGATTACTTTTTCCCAGGGCTCCAACGGAGCCACAGAGCCACCTCAGCCAACGCCTTCGGATTCAGCCTCGTGCGCATCTTCTTCGACGATAAGAGCGGTGTCAATCAGCATCTGTTTATCTGTATGGCAAACAGTGCAATTATCGACCGGAGGTTCAAGGGATACAGGAACAATAGTTGCTGGTGTTGCCTGACTTATAGCCACTTCGGTTTCCTCAAGAGCGGAAGTGGTTGAGCTCTTTGCTGTACAAGCT
>JACZIY010000115.1 GCA_014860845.1 Anaerolineaceae bacterium | reverse complement strand
ATATACAATATAAAACCAATGGGACGACGAAAATTATATTATTGCTTTTGGGATTGATTTTTCTATCTCAATTGATGGTTTCGTTAGCTCCAGCAACACGTTATGACGCCCTTAATTATCATTTAACTTTGCCTAAAACTTACCTGATACAGGAAAAGATTAGTGACATTCCCTGGTTGGTTATGTCGGGAATGCCGCAGGGACCTGAAATGGTTTATACCGTTCTGATGGGGTTGGGTGGCGCGTCATCTGTACTTGTCTTTAATGGATTAATTGGTGCGTTAATTACCCTTGGATTGGTAGGTTACCTGCGTAACAGACTTGACCAAGAGAGCGCTTGGGTGGGTATTGCCAGCCTTTTTGGAGGATTTACGTTTGCCTCTGCACTTTCCTGGGGATATGTGGATTTAATGGCAGCCTTTTTTGGTTTAGGTGTCGTAGTATTGTTGGATGATTTTCGAAGATCGGGTGATATAAAGGATATTTTATATGCAGGAGCCTTCTGTGGGCTGGCATTTGGCTGCAAGTATACATCTGGTGTGATTTTTCTGGCCGGGTTATTATCCCTTATTATTTATTTTCTTAAAAATAAGGACAAAAATTGGTTCAAAGCAATTGGGTTATTTTGCCTAGGGGCAGGTGTGCTTGCTTTACCCTGGTTAATTAAGAATTTTGCTTTTACCGGAAACCTAATCTATCCGTTCTTTTTTGAATCAGGGTCGATGAATCAAATTCGACTAAATGTATATCAAGGTATGCAGCCGTATGGAAACCGGTTGGATTTATTTTTCCTTCCCATTCGAGCCACAGTTATGGGTGTTGATGGAGCGCATGGTTATAGTGTATCCATCGGTCCTCTATTGTTATCTTTAGGGGTGATCGCTTTTTTAGGTTGGGAAGGAAAAGATCCGGAGCATAAGTTATCAATTGTCAATGCTGGTTTGATTGCGCTTTTTGGTATATTGGTTTGGGCGGCAGGAAATCAGGTTTCTGGATATCTTATTCAGACCCGTTTCTATTTTGTATTGTTTCCAACATTTGCGATATTAGCCGGGTTTGGCTATCTCCAAATCAAACAATATCAGATTGGTCAAGTACGTATCAAACGCCTGGTCAATATATTTATTATCATGGTGCTTGGCTTCAATTCCTTCCAATTGATTGCCGAAGTGGTGGAAAAAGACGTACTTCCAAATGTTTTTGGTTATCAATCCAACCAGGAATACCTGGAAAAGAATTTAGGGTGGTATGCCAGAGCAATTGATGAAATTAATCTGCTGAATGAAGGTGAAAGAGTACTATTCTTCTATGAACCCCGCGGATTCGGATGCATTCCGAAATGCGATCCGGATGAAATTTTGGACCAATGGAAAGTTACTTATCATCAATTCAAATCTACTGAAGAGATCATTACCACATGGGAAAATGATGGGTTTACACACATACTTGTTTACACCAAGGGAATGGAATTTTTACGTGAAGAACAGGATCCACATCACCTTCCTGTCGAATTAGATGCCTTAGAAAAACTAACATCCAGTCTACCGCTGGTTGCTAATTATGGTGATTGGTATAAGTTATATTTTCTAGGCGGTAACTAATCAGCGCAGATTTTCAATTTCTCATTTGCCAGGTTTTCAAAAACGGAAATGATGGCTGAGTTATCCAAATTACCAAGGTTATTCTGTAACATACTTTGATATAACTGATGATTGATTGCACAGGACGGTAATGGAATACCATATTCTTTAGCAGTTTCCATCACAATATTGAGGTCTTTAGATTGCATGGAAGCTTTAAATCCAGGTTGGCGGTTACCGGTGAACAAACGGGTAGGTTTCACATCCAGCGTCCAACATTGGGCTGCTCCACCACGAATTGCTTCTACTACTTTCATTGGATCCGCTCCTGATTTTTGAGCGAAAATCAACAATTCTCCCATGGCTACCATTTGAGCAGCCACCATAATCTGGTTGGCTGCTTTGGCGATTTGTCCTGAACCTGCATCTCCAATATGGGTGATTGTTTTACCCATTACTTCAAAGATTGGACGAACTTTTTCCAGCGCTTCTGAAGGACCACCGACCATAATAGTAAGCTTTCCATTAATTGCTCCGATATCACCACCGGAGACTGGAGCATCCAGTGCAAGAATATCTTTTTCAGCCAGGGAATCTGCAATCTTACGGGCAACTGCAGGCTTAATAGTGGAATTATCGACAAAAATTAGATCGGGTTTTCCACCAAAAATAATCCCATTCTCGCCCAATACAATTTTTTCCACATCTGGTGAGTCTGGTAGATTTGTGAAAACAACATCCACCTGTGAGGCTACTTCTGCAGGTGAAAAGGCTTCTATCGCGCCTTCCTTTACCAACTCTTTTACTTTTTCTCTACTTCTGTTGTGTACCACCAAAGGAAATCCGGCTTTTAAAATATTCATTGCGATTGGTTTTCCCATTAAACCCAATCCAATATATCCAACTTTTAGCATCT
>JACZIY010000013.1 GCA_014860845.1 Anaerolineaceae bacterium | reverse complement strand
GTTGATCAAGAATGGAATCTCACCCGATCAGGTTAGTGGGTATGATCATGAATATTCCACACATTCCGAAATTGGGCGGGTTATAGCTGAAGGCAGCGCAGGAGCAGGTGTTGGTTTGGAATCCGTAGCTGTTGCTTATGGTCTGGATTTTGAATTTTTAACACTTGAAAGGTATGATCTGGTTTTTTATCATGATCAAATGAATGAGGAACCATTTAACCTTTTAATACAATGGCTACAACATTCTGAAGGGAAAAAATTTATTAACCAATTCCCAGGTTATGAAAACTCTGAAACAGGGAAGATCCAGTATTCAATTTGATATTAATTGTAAATTCAGACGTAAGGAGTAGTTGATGAAAGCTGGTTTTGGCCATATCCAATTCAATGTTGATCTTAAAAATCTTAATTTCTATCATGAGTTTTTGACCTTTTTAGGTTGGCGGGTTTTGCACCAAAGCGACAATATGTTGGGATGTGGATATTTGGATGGCTCCAGTCTCTGGTTCAACAATCCAATCAATCAGATTGAAAATGACTATGATGGATCAGGAATGAACCATATTGCCTTTCATGCTGAATCAATTGAGAATGTGGATGAGGTGGTAACATTTTTATTAGCTAAGAACATTCCAGCCTTGTTTGATACACCCCGCCACAGACCTGAATTCAGTAATTGGCCGGATGATACTTATTACCAGGTCATGTTTGAAACGCCAGATAATATTTTAATGGAAATTGTCTATATTGGTCCAAAGGGAAAGTATTAAAATTCCTAAAAAAATCCTTTTCAAATTTCCTAATTAATCAAAGTGTCTTTGTAGCACGTCATGGCAACAAGGACACTTATCTTTGTTTTAAAATTATGTGTTAGAAATCTGTTCCCTGATTATAGGTTCGGGTAGGAGTACCCGGATTTGTACCGCTACCCAGTGGGTCAACAGCATCCGGTTGCATCATCTCATTATCTTCGTGATCAATAATGTGGCAGTGCCAGACGTAACCGAGACCTCCATTGGGGTCAAATGGGAAGTAGGCATCGGCTTTGGGTGGTAGCTTGACGTCTCACCACTTTCTTACTGGGCCAGCAGGATCACCAGATCCAGGGCTTCGAAGGCTGCGTTCACCAGTCACACCAGGTGCCCGGCTGGGATC
This sequence comes from Anaerolineaceae bacterium, assembly GCA_014860845.1. Next base: position 859 of record JACZIY010000013.1, on the reverse strand, counting down.
TTTTCTTCATAGCTCTGCGGCATCAGGCTCCCTGGTTCATCGCATATGGTTTGAATACAACAGCGTATTTGTTGTCTTTTCAAAGCCCCGATTGAAGCACCCCGTCTTTAAATTGTAAAGGGGCTGGCCTTCATATTGGACAGCCCCTTGTTCTATGAGCAATTACATAGGTTGCCCCGGTTGCTCGGGTCCAATGCGGAAGGGGCGCATCATTTCATTATCTTCATGCTCAACGATGTGGCAGTGCCAGACGAACTGACCGGGTGTGTTGAACTGGGCGCGCACTCGCGTGACCTGGCCTGTGTACGCGGTGACGGTATCTGTAAATCCGGTTTCCCAAGGTTCGGGTGGTGTAACGACGCCATCGAGCTGGATGGGCTCAACAACATCGCCGTTTGCATCCATCACCAGCCCCTCGCGGTTGACCACTTCAAAGACCACTTCATGGACATGCATGGGGTGGGCATCGCCGGTGGTGTTGTAGAACTCCCACATTTCGGTAGCGCCCACTGCCGGGTTCTCAGTGACAGGCTCCATCCACTTGCGTTCGACTTTTATGCCCGCCTCAACCGTGCCGAGCAGGGCTTCGACCGGTCCCTCGAGTGGATCACCAGATGCATCATAGCCCATGCCCATCTTCTCGATCAGAGCCAGCGGACGTGTGACAGTCTCTGGTGGGAGTGGAACGATGGGAGGTAGTATCAGGAACTGCGGCGGGGTGGTTGGATCTGGGGCGACCGCAGGCACAACGTTGAAGGCCATGATCTGGCCGGTCGAACCGGGATCGGCAGGATCGAAGTCAACGCCTGGAACGCCGCCACCGAAGGGTTCATCGGGACCGACGTTGGCGAGCACATAG